>CAYYCF010000011.1:3940-14155 GCA_964470235.1 uncultured Anaerolineales bacterium
TACACCGCCGGTTTGCTCGTCGAGTCGGCGCAGAAGATTGCGCCGCCGGAAAGCCCGTTGGCCGCGCGATTGCAACAGGCAGAGACTGCGTTGAACGACGCCATTCTCGACTTGCGCCGCAACCTGGGCGAGCTGCGCGCGCCGCCCTCCGGCGGTGAATCTCTGGGCGACGCGCTCCGCCGCGTGGCCGGGGATGTGCGTTTTCAATCGTTGGTGAACATATCACTGGAACTGGCTTTGCCCGAAACGGATTCGCTTTCACCGGCGCGAACCGATCACGTGATGGCTATTGTGGGCGAATCGCTTTCGAACATCGTGCGCCACGCGCGCGCCAGGCAGGTTAACATTAGCGTGTGCCATACCGAGGGCAGGCTGGTTCTTACGATCCGAGACGATGGGGTAGGCTTGACGCCCTCGCACGGCGACGGCTACGGCCTGCGCAATATGCGCGACCGGGCGCATTTGCTGGGCGGCCAGCTAGAGGTGAACGGCGCCAGCGGCCAAGGCACCGCGGTGAACCTCAACATTCCGTGGAGGGAGGAGGCCTGATCGTATGACGAGAACTCGGGTTCTGCTGGTGGACGATCACGAAATTGTGAGGCTGGGGTTGATGACCCTGATCAACGACCGGCCGGATATGGAAGTGGTGGGCGAGGCCGGAACGGCCGCCGAGGCGGTGCGGGCCGTCGAGCGTTTGCATCCCGACGTGGTGTTGATGGACATTCGCATGCCTGGCGAGGGCGGTCTCGAAGCGACGCGGCAAATCGCGTCCCGTTTTTCGGAAACGAAAGTCGTCATGCTTACGTCTTTCGCCGACGACGAGCTGGTCATGCGTGCCATCGAAGCCGGGGCGGTGGGGTACGTGTTGAAACAGGTGGGCAATGAGGAACTACTGCGGGCCGTGGCCGCGGCGGCGCGCGGGGAGGCCCTGCTCGATCCTTCGACCACCGCCCGCCTGCTCTCGCGGGTGCGCGCGGCGGAGCGCAAGCTCGAAGAAGATGCCTTCCGTGAGCTTTCGGATCGCGAATTGGACGTGCTGGCCGAAGTGGCGCGCGGCAAAACCAACGCCGAGATCGGGCAGGCTTTGAATTTGAGCGAGAAGACGGTCCGCAATTACGTCAGCACCGTTCTTGAGAAACTGCATCTCACGAATCGGATTGAGCTAGCAACCTATGCCGTCGAACATCATCTCTTCGAGAAACAAGGCCGCGAATAATTCCTCACTTTGCAAGACCAGATAAAAACATCCCGAAGGCAACTGCCTTCGGGATGTTTTTTTGTTGTGGTGTGTTCGATTGCGACCTTGTTAGTCGGCAGCGCCCGGGGCCGTTTTGGCCGCCAGAGCTTTCTTCTCCACTGCCGGCCTGCCCTGCCACGGCGTCCCCAGCCAGCGCAGGAGGAAGAAGTCCGCGCCGATGGTGCCGGAGACTTTCCAGGCCAGGATCAGCACGACCGCGACGGTGAACAGCATGGGGTTGGTGCTGGCCGACCCGGCCATCATGAAGTTCCAGTTCATGAAGCCGCTGAAGAAGGCGGCGATGCCGGTGAACGCGCCGACGATGAGCGCAATGCCGATCAGCAGTTCGCCGTAAGCCACCATTTTGGCAAACCAAGTGTAGCTTTGCGTGTCGAGCAGGAATTGGATAAAGGTTCGATACCAATCGAACGAAATCGGCGGGCGGCCCTGTTCGGGGATTTTCACGGCGTTCAGCCAGAAGCCTTGAAGCGTTTCGCCGGTGACCACCCACTTGGGGTTGGTGATCTTGCCTTGGCTGGAATGGATCCACTGCCAGCCCAGCCACAAGCGGGGCAGAAGCCACAACCAGCCGGCGCGCGGATCGCTCAGCAGTTTCTGCACAAACGGTGGGTCTTGCACAACTTCACCTTTGCGAGTCATTACGGTAGCCATTTTAGTAATCTCCTTTTTATGTTGGCTGTTGTTTGATTTATCACCATTGTGCCCACAATATACTGTTTTGCAGGCCGGGTCGGTAGGGGCGGCTGACCCTAATTTCGTAGGGACACGTGACCTAAAACAAAAACTCCCGACGACAGCAGTCGCCGGGAGTTTTCGAGGGGTGTTTCCGGTTCTGTTACTCTTCCAACGGTTGGAAGCCGCGCCCGATGACCTCTTGCGCCGGGGCGACGATCATGAAGGCGTTGGGGTCTTCGGCTTTGACGAGCGCCTTGAGTTGCGGCATCTCCGTCACCGTCACGGCGATCATCAGTACGTCGCGCTCTTGCTGGGCATACATGCCCCGCCCGTGCAGAGCCGTGACGCCGCGCTTCATTTCCTTTAGCACGGAGTCGGCTACGGCTTTGGGTTTGGTCGAAATGATCAAGGCCAGGAGCTGCTGGCGTTTGTGGGCCGGCCGCTGCGAAGCGCGAGCGGATGGCGCAAAGGCCGTTGATGTTTCGTGGACTTCCATCGAACGCCACAGCCCGCTCAGGATCGGAAACTCGCCCCACTTTGGCAAGACCTCGCCGGTCGCCTGTTTAAGCCCGGCGGTGCCAAAGCCGATGACGAACAGCGCGCCGTTATAAACGAGCCCGGCCGCCAGCACCGCCCAACCAGGAAACGGCCCCAACGCGGATCGTGTGATGAAGTTGTCAAGGGATACCGCCGGAGTCGGATGCAAGAAAGTTTTCAGCATCCACGCCGCGCCGAGGATAAGAAATATCCACAAATAGTTGCGCCGGAAGCGGCGGCCAAATGCTTCCCACATGCTGATCGGGAAGTCGGGGTGCAGCAGGGTATCGGCCAAGCTCTCGGCCCAATCGGGGCTGGGCGAGAACGGCGGCACAAGCATGGCGGAAAAGAAATCGGTTTCCATCAAACGCACGCGATAACTCCAAAGCTCGTAATAGCGATAGCGCCGCGCTTCGATCCACAGAAACAGTGTGACCAAAAACGTGTCGAGGATGATCACGCCGTGGTGGTGCGACGGATCGGAGAGTGCAAACGAGATGGCCGCTCCGGCGGCCACCACGGCCCAGTTGGTCGTCGTGTCCAGCCGGTTGCGCCAGGTGTTGGCGCGCTGAATCTCGCCGCGGTAGAGATGCACCATCGCCGTGTTGAACTCGGCCGGGCGCATTTGATAGCCGCGAAACGTCCACACCGGTTCGGATGGGGCGCGTGCATCGTCGTGGTGTCGGTCATCACTTGAATTATTCGGATTAGAATCCATAACAATTTCCCCTTTTCCCTTCGCGCTCGCTTGCCCCTGCAAGGGAGTTGCGTCTTCGCGGTTCAAAACATCTTCAGCCGGTCGGCGATATGGCTTAGCGCAAAGTCCGGTGTGCGGTAGCCGACGTTGACAGCCTGGAACACCCACTGCCGCCACTCGCAGCCCAGCGCCGCCGCCAACGCCGAAACGCTCAAGCACAATCCCCTAAAAAGCATACTGTATTGTGTCACGCGAGTCGAGTCGGTCAAGAACGCGCTCACGGCGGCGTCGCCAGCCACTAACGCGCGCTCCTGGACAAGCCAGGCCGCGTTCTCGATCTGCTCCAGCCGGTCGGCCAGACTGTCGTTTTCTTCCAAATGAAACTCGGCGGCAAATATCCGTGCGCCCTGTTCGTGCATCTTCAGCCAGGCATCGCGCGCGTCCGGCTCAAGCCAGAGTACACCCAGCAAAATCGGCAGCGCGCCGTGACGCAGAAAATTGCCGGCGCCGTCCGTGCTTGGCAGAAATGGAATGAGCAGATCAGCGCCGACGACGACGCGGAGGAGATTCTCCACCGTGAAAGCCGACACGTCGGCCTCCAAGCCGAACGATGAGCGGTAGAGCAAAGCGAAGAGCGCCCAGTTGTCGAGGCAGTGCAGAGGCACGGGCCGGTCGTAGGCCTTGAACCACAACGGCATCAACTCGCCCCAACCGCCGTTTGTTTCGGGCTTGGTCATGACGATATGCGCCGGCAGTTCGCCTTCCACCAGCGTCTGCCGTTGGGTATGTATGCCGAGCGCCTCCATTGCCAGCGGCTGCGTCAGGTCGAGCGCGCTCTGCGCTAACGCGCGGCTGACGGCGAAGTGCGATTTCTGTTCGAGATACTCGCGGAAGATAAGGGATGTCACGCTGCCGCCGCCGCAATTGTCGCTCGCATTTCGGAAAGTGTGCGCTGGCTTTGGGCCGTTCGCGCCTGCCACACGCCGGCAACCGGACTCCACGCGGGATACGCCTCGGCCCACGAGCGGTATTCTGCCGTCCAGCATTTCACTTCTTCACTCAGCTTGTCAATCAAACGCTCGATGTGTTCTGCTCCGGCTGAGGCGAACAGCGCTTCGGCCACCTCGAAGCGTGAACTAAACGGAAGGCTCAAACCTAATTCGTTTGCGATGTGTCCCAAGCGCGAGCGCGAGAGAAAGAGGCCGCATTGCGCCGGGGCGAGGAAGAAGCGGACGAGGTCGCGGAGCGTAACTTCGGAATGATGAATGATGAATGATGAATGATGAATTGGGTATTGAGTATTGGGTATTAGGGTTTCTGCCATTAGCGATTTGCGCGTGAGCGCGGCCAAGGCGCGATAGAATCGGTGGGCCGCTGGATCGCGTTCGACAGCCAGGCAGCAGATGGGAATCCATTCGAGCAAGCCTGAAATGAGATGGTCATTGCGAGGGGCGAAGCCCCGAAGTAATCTCTGTGATGAGATTGCTTCGCCGCCCTTCGACACGCTTCGCGTCAGGGCAGGCTCTTCGACGGCTCGCAATGACGATACGTGCGAGAGGAAGCCGAGGCAAAGGCCAAGATGATCCGGCGCGGCGACTTCGTTCAATTCGGGCGGGCAGTAGCCCTGCGTTTTGTACAACGCCGCGAGTTCATGCGCTTCGGGCGCGTTCAACTCGCCTTCGGGATCGGTGTACGCCGTCCCGTACGGATACACATTGAGCAAAAAGAGATCGGCGTAGGCGGCGGCCAGTTCATCCGGCGTTGCGGTTGGCAAGCCCAATTCGCTCATGGCGCGGGCAACGGCGGCGGAGTCGGGTTCGTGAAGCCAGAGAGAAGACAAAAGATCAAATTTCAAAGTTCAAACTCCAAATTCGCCATTCGCCATCTGCCATTCGCTATTCGCTATCAGCCATACGCGATAAGCGATAGGCGCTCACATCGGGACGGTACGGCCTCAACATCCAATGCGGTCGCCGCCACTCGCCGGTGGGCGGGCGCGCCAAGGCCAGCCAGCGCTTGTACACTTCGTGCGATTTCTTCGTGTCCACGTGAACGTCGCCGTAACGATCATTTTCGCGGGCGCGAGTCACTTTCACTTTTTGATGCCAGCAGTGCGCGCCGCTGATCGGGTCGGGCTGGACGGGGAAGGTGAGATTCTGATGCACGCCGGCGTCCGTCCACCACACCCGCTCGGTGTCGGGGTCGGTTGATTTGAACGGCTGTATGCCTTTCAGTTGAGTCAGTTCCCATTGGCCATTCGACGCTTTCAACTCGACCAGCGCCGATGCGATGCGGCTCGTGCCGTCGCTCTCCGTCAGACGCCAACGGCCCAGGTGGTGCGAGCAGGCGATCACGCCCGGGCGGATTCCTTCCGTCACCCAAACCTTGTCCACAAAATAACCGATCTCCGTTTCCACGCGCACCGGTTCGCCGCTCTTCACGCCGAGCCGCTCCGCATCCGACGTGTGCATCCACGTCGGGTTCGAGTGCGAAATTTCGACCAGCCATTTGGCATTGGCGCTTCGAGTATGAATCAATGTTGGCACTCGATAGGTCGAAAGCAAAACAAACTCGTCGGCGTCGCGGTTGATGCGCTCCGGGTGAACGTGGCTTTGAATGTATTCCGGCGCCGCCACCTCGGGCCAGCCGAAATCGCGCAGGGTCGTTGAAAAAAGTTCGAGTTTGCGCGACGGCGTGCGGAAACCGAATTTGGCTTCGCCTTCAATCATCACGCCGATGGCGCGGCCCAGTTCGGACGTGACCGGCACGGGCGCAGGCACAATGTTATTGGGCGGCGTGGCCGGCGCTTTCGTATATACGATCCCGCTGTCTTCATCCATTTTTGCGTCGGCCATTTCTTCGGACGAGAGGCTGCGCTCGTATTCGGCCAGCACGCCCTGGCGAATTTCAAACGCGCCGTACTTTCGCATGTAGGCCAGCGGAGTCAGATTCTCTTTGGCGGCGGCCTCCGGCAGGCCAGGCACGCTGTTCTCGAACATCCAGCCGTAAAATTCATCCATCGTGATGCGCTCGCCAGGGCGGTAGGGCGATTCGAAATACTGCCGGATGCCGAGCGAGCCGTCGGAATCGATCTCCCAACTCAAGTCCACCCAGAATTCTGTTTCTTCCCACACTTGGCCTGGGTTGGCTTCGTAAGTGCGATTTACCTTCTTGCCCATGCGCTCCAGCGCGGCGCGGCGCACCGGCTGCCGGAAGGCGATCCACTGCCCGGCGTGCGTCTCCTGGCTCATCAGGTCGTGCCGCTCGGAGGCGTGCCCCATCGGCAGAATGTAATCGGCCCACCAGGCGGACTCGTTCCACGTCGGCGTGAGAGCGACGTTCAAACCGATTTTCGATTCGTCGCGCAGAACTTCCAGCCAGGTGAAGCCGTCCGGGTTGGTCCACATCGGGTTGTACACGCGGGTGAAGTACACGTCGAGCTTGCCGCGCCCTTCTTTGAGAAAGTGCGGCAGGAGGATGCTCATTTCGAAATATGAAAGCGGATACTCGCGCGGCCAGGTCAACTCGTTCCAGCGTTTGACGTGCGGCGCCATTTTGTGCGGGCGCGGCACGTATTTGTCCCAGCCGTTGGCGGACGTGCCGCCCTCCACGCCCACGCTGCCGGTGAGCACGTTGAGGAAGAACAGGCAGCGCGCCACTTGCCACCCGCCGAGGTTAGCCGCGCCCGCGCTTCGCCAATTGTGAGACGCCAGCTTGCCGCCGCACTTCGCCACGTCTTCGGCGATGCCTCTCAATATCCGCGCCTCCACGCCCGATTCTTTCTCCGCATACTCAAACGTATATTTCGCGTAATGATCTTTCAACGCAGTCTCGAATTCCTCAAACGCCCCTTGGGGTTTGGGATTTGGGATTTGGGATTTTAGAAACTCCTCCCAATTCACCCACTTCTTTACAAACTCTCGATTGTACTGGCCTGTGGTGAGCAAGTGGTTGGCGATGGCGAGCAGGATGGCGGCTTCCGAACCGGGCCAGGGAGCGATCCAAGTGTCGGCCATGGAGGCGGTGTTGGAGAGCCGCGTGTCCCACACGATCAACTTCGCGCCCGCCATTTTGCCTTCGATGATTCTCTGCGCGTGCGGGTTGAAGTAATGGCCGGTTTCGAGATGACTGCTGATCAGCAGGATCACGTTGGCGTTGGCGTGGTCGGGGCTGGGGCGATCATAGCCCATCCAAAAAGCGTAACCGGCGCGCGCGCCGGAGGAGCAGATATTGGTGTGCGAGTTGTGGCCGTCGAGTCCCCACGCCGGAAGAATCCATTCCATCACGCCGTCGTGTCCGGGCCGCCCGACGTGATACATGATCTCGTCCTGCCGTTCTTCTTGAATCGCTTTGCGGATGCGCCCGCCGATGTCTTTCAATACTTCACCCCACGTCACGCGCACCCATTTGCCCTCGCCGCGTTTGCCGGCCCGCTTGAGCGGATACAGAATCCGATCCGGGTCGTTGACTTGATTGATGGTGGCCGGGCCTTTGGCGCAGTTGCGCCCGCGGCTGCCGGGGTGCATCGGGTTGCCCTCGAACTTCCGCACCTGCATGGTTTCTTTGTCCACCCAGCCCAACAGCCCGCAGGCCGATTCGCAATTGAAGCACACCGTCGGCACGAGCATGTAATGCTTGGCGACTTTTTTGGGCCATTGTTTGTTGTCCCATTCAACCCAGTCGTCCCACATTTCGGGCGGCGGGTATTGCTGCATGCGCTCGCCGGAGTCGGTGAGGAGAGGGGAAAGGGGGAGGGGAGTGTCGATCATTGAGAATCCTTTGAATCGCTGAGGCGCTGAGGGTGATGATGGCGCTGAGGCGTATTCAGTGTAATCAGTGTGTTCAGCGCTTCAGCGATTCTTTATGTTGATCAATCTCTTCACTTCCAGCTTCGGCCCGCCGAAGTTGATGAGCAGACCGATTTCGTAACCGGAAGCTTTGAGATATGAAAGCGTCTGCACGAAGTCAACCGGCTCGAGCGCGGCCTTCGCTTTTGTCTCGACCATGCAGACGTCAATCACAAAATCGACTCGCTTACGGCCCAGCTTTTCGCCCTTGTAATAGATCGTGACCCAGACTTCGCGGGCATGATCTTGGCTGTCGGCCCGTAGCTCTTTCGACATCGCCCGCTGATAAAACACTTCCTCGAAGCCGGGGCCAAGCGTCCGATGAACTTCCTGAGCAGCGGCAATACTTTTGGCCGTGAGCTCCGAATGCGGGTATTCCGGCTTGACGTGTTGTTTGTCCATCGCGCCCTCCTGAATCACTGAAACGCTTAGGCAATTGATGACGCTGAGGAAGAAGGTCGAGAGTTGTCGTTGGTTGCGCTCCTTTGAACCGCTGAATCGCTGAGACACTGAACACACTGATTGCGCTGATCCTCCCTCAGTGTAATCAGCGCCCTCAGCGTCTCAGCGATTCAATTGTTCGGCACTTCCTGCGGCGCCATCACAAACGCCCACTCGTAGGCGAACAGGCCGAGGAGGGAGAGCAGACCGGCGACGGCCAACGCCAGCGGCGACGCGTTGGCGAAGGCAACAACGGCCAGCGGCAGCACTGCGCCGACGATCAGGCTGAACCAGTAGTGCGGCTTGTATTTGCCGTGTGTGATCAGGTGCGCCGCCGCCGCCGCAACTTGACTCGCGTGCGGCGTGCCGAACTCGCCGCCAACCGTGATCAACACATTCACCAGCACACTCAAGCCGAACGTCCAGGCCAGCACATTCGATGCCACGTTGAAAAACGGCGCGGCGATCAACAGCGCGGCGGCTCCGGCCATGAGGGCTTGCACAAAAAGATGCGCCGGGAGCAGGGTGCTTTGCCACAGGTCGCGGCCTTCGGCTTGCGCGAAAAGGAAGGCTGTGTACACCGCCGAGAGCATCGCCAGAACGACTCCTGGCCAGATCAGCAGGCTGGCGAGATCGGCGAGGCCGAAGAGGTGGCCGAGGAAGAAGAGTCCGCCCACGCCGGAGAATCCGATGAGGATGAATGCGCCGCGCGCGAGCCACGATTTCCATTGGGGTCGAATCAGGATCGTCCAGAATCGATCCGGTCGATCCAAATCCCACACGAGCAGGCCGGTGTTGAGGCCGATGAACAGTAGTGATATGAAGGCGGCGACGGTTGTGAAGAATGGCGTGGGCGGAAGTAGACCGAGCGCGACTCCGGCGGCGGCGACAATGAACGCGCCGGCGCCGATGGCTTTGGCGGTGAGGTAGGCTGGCACTTGCCAATGCCAGGGGATGCGATGCGGCACGTTGTAGGTTTCGCGCGGGGCGGCGGCGGAATTGACGAGCGCGCTGGCCATATTTCCTTCACCAATTTGAATCGGGCCGCGCCAGTCGCCCGTGCCGTGATCCGGCCACTGAGCCCACAACATGCCGCCGTTCTGCGAGGCCAGTGTCGGCACGATGGAGGATTCTTCGGCGTCAATGTAAAACAACTTTGGCCGCGTGCCCTGTTCCGGTTTGCGCGCGCGCACTTGCTGGGTGGCAATCGCCCGCGCGATTTCCGATTTTGGGTCGTCGAGATCGCCGGCCAGAATGGCGTGTTCGGGGCAGACGACCACGCACGCCGGCTCGAGGCCGACATCGGTGCGGTGGGCGCAATAGTGGCACTTGGCGGCCGTGCGCGTGTTCGGATCAATGTAGATCGCGTCATACGGGCAAGCCTGCATGCAAGCCTTACAGCCGATGCACAGCGACGGATCAAATTCGACGATGCCGTCTTGACGCTGATACATAGCCGTGACGGGGCAGATGCGCACGCACGGCGGGTTGGCGCAGTGATTGCAGCGCGTCACTTGAAAGTAACGGCGCGTGTCGGGGAAGACGCCCTTCTCGGTGTACTTCACCCAAGTGCGGTTGACGCCAATCGGCACTTCGTTTTCGCTCTTGCAGGCCGTCGTGCAGGCATGGCATCCGATGCACTTGCGGTTGTCAACGACGAAGCCGTAGTTCATTGAAATTCCTTTTCTTCCGGCGTCAGATCGGCTAACTCCACGCCCAACAACTCCCGCTCGATTCGCTTGGCTGTTTGTGTCTCCGGC
>CAYYCF010000011.1:14255-22712 GCA_964470235.1 uncultured Anaerolineales bacterium
TTTTCTTCCTCGCAGCCGCATCTCGACCTCTGTCCAATCCCGTCCCGGCTCGCTTTCCAATGCGGCCTCCTCGATCACGTCGTTCACGGTGCGGAAGGAGGCGGAGAGCTTGCCGCCATTTATTTCCGCTTCGGCGGCGCGGATGAAGACGCGGCGCGAGATTTTCAGCGCGGTCATCGGCGCGCCGCCGTTGCTGCACAAGTTTAGCCACTTGCGCGAAACCAGCCGCTTTTCAACTTCCGCCATTTTCTCTTGTTCTGCTTTCGTCAATTCTCCCCGCTCGACCTGGCGGTTGAGGGCGCGGGCAAATTCGTCGATCAACGAGTACTGAACTTCTTCCATTGAAACGGGACAGGAGAGTTCGGCCCACAACGTCGTCACGCGCTCGCGCAGGGCGGCAGAGGCCAGACGGCGGAACGAGTCGGACGGCGCGCGCCAGGCGCGGGCCATGGCGTTGTAGTCGAAGTCGAACAATAGATTGCCGACGACTACCGCCGCCTCTCCGATTCGCCCGCCGCCGATTCCGGCGATCCGTTTGGGGACGGCCGCCCCCCCAATTTCGATTTCATTCTCGCCTTGCAGCCCGGCGTTCAGCCCCAATGCTCTCAGGGCCGCCACCGGCGCGGCCAACATTTCGGCGTAAAGATCATGCACTGTCGCCGGGACGCGCGTGTGATGAAAAACGCATTGATAGAAAAGTTGGTTGACGTCGAGATAAGTTGCGCCGCCGCCGACGCGCCGCCGGGCAATGGGCAGGCTCATCCGCGCGCATGCTTGGCGATCCAGCACCGAGGCCAGTTCTTGATGGTAGCCGATACAAAGATACGGTTGCAGGGGTTGGGCCAGAACTATGGTGTCCGGCGAGTCCGCCGTCATCGTCTCGGCCAGGGCGTGATAGACCGACTGGGTGTTGCGCCAGCGGGTCGTGCCGAGGGGGAGGAGGCGGATGGCGGGTGGCATATAGCTGATGGTAGTTGGCTATCTGCTATCGGCTATCCGCCATCGGCCAGATTTCTTCCAGTCTCATCTGCTGGCATATCTGGATCAGATCGTCTGTTTCCGGCGGGAAGGGATAGTCGCGGAAATCTTCGCCGGGGCGGTACGAGCCGTAGGGGCGGTTGCAGGCCATGACGCCGTGCTTGTCGGGGCAGCCGTTGGTCACAAAGGGCATGCCGGTGCTGATGGCAACGTCCACCATCAGATCGGGCGCATTCACGCGGACGATGCTGCCTTCGGCGTCGAATTCGATTGCATCGCGCGGCAGGTCGTGAGTCTCAACGGCATATTTGATCAACTGAATCCGCCGCCAGCGGTGGAGCGGGGCGCGGGGGATGTTTTGCATGTCCGTGCCGGGCTCGGGGTTGAACGAAAAGAGGTAGCCTGCGATCTGCTCGGACTTGAGTTGATAGAAAAGGTTGACCAGATCGCGATCGGATTCGCCGAGACCGACGATGATGTGGCAGTTGACTTTCATCGCACCGTAAAGCTGGCGCGCGGCGCGGACGATGTGCCAGTGGTAATCCCAGTCGTGCGGGCCGCGCGCGCCTTTGCCGCGCGTGCGGTAAAACGCGTCTTCCGAAGCGGCGTCCAGTCCGACGCCGATAATGTCGGCTCCGGCTTCTTTGATGCAGACGAGACGCTCTTCGTTCAGCGTGGTCGCGGAAACGAGCGCGGAGATCGGCGCGTCGCTGAGGCGGCGCACTTGGCGAGTCATGTCAATGAGATCGTCGTAAGCGCGGTGGTCCTGCACTTGAGCAATGCACACCCGCCCGACGCGATCTTCGTGTTCGGCAATTTTTTCGGCGACCAGATCGGTGGGGAAGAGCGGCCAGGCGACGCGGATAAAGGTGTTGTCTTCGGGAGCGCCTGGGCGCTCGCGGGCCAGGCCGCAGTAAGTGCAGTTGGCGTAACAGCCTTCGGGGTAATTTTGCAGAAGGTTGATGCAGCCGCAGTGCGCGTCACGGAAGATGCGCCCTGGCTTGAGGCCAAGTTCAATAGCGGCCGCCATGCTGATGCGGACGTAGTCAGGGGAGATTTGGAGTTGCTCAGATTGCTCGCGGGTGGAAAGAGTTACCTTTGCCATATGTATCTTTCATTAACTGCAATGGGCTGAATTCAACGAAGCCCTGCGAACCGGACTGTCACCGATGGACGTTCTGATCGTTTGGCATTCGTCAGTCGGCTTCCAGCCGACTTCATTGTTTTCAGCCGGGGAATTCTATTCCCCGGCGGCGGTTGAGGCCGCGGAGTCTTTGAATCGCTGAGACGCTGAGGGCGCTGATGACGCTGACGGGGCGTCGAAAGACCGCCGGGCTGATCACATTTCAGCGAAATCATCTCCATCAGCGTTTCAGCGATACTACCACTGCACTCCACAACAGGCGTCCACAAATTTTGGCATGATGCCACGCTCGGCGGCATAGGCCACGACGCCCTCTGACGGGAAGGCGATTCCGTTCAATCCGGCGTCCACTGCGGCGCGATCAATTTCGATTTTGATTTTTCCCAGCGGGCGGGCGCAGCCGAGCATGACGGGCGTGTCCGGCAGAGTCCGGCGGGCGAGATCAAAGAAACGGCTGACTTCGGGAACGGGAGGCGGCGTCACGCCCGCCATCGGCGTCCCCGTCAACGGCATCAAGATGACCAGCACAAGAAACTTTCTCGCATAGCGCCCCACCATGCCCAACGCCGTGTGCTCGCCGCGAAATTGCCCAAAGTGCAAACCCAAAATAATGTGCGGCACTGCCGGAACGCGGTATCGTTCAAGGCGATCCAACACGGCCTCGTAATCGGCGGCGGCGGCGTCGAGATGATAGACTTCGCGGATCGTGTCGTCGTCGCCGATGATGTCCACCATCGCGCCGTCAACGCCGACTTCGGCGAGTGCGGCGACCGTTTCTTCGTCGGGCAGGCCGGGGTGGACGCGAACGGTGAATCCCAATTCGCGGCGGGCGCGAATAAGATCGGGGACGTGGCGGAGCAGGGGGACGCGCCCGCGCGAGTCGCAGCCGCCGGAAATGAGCACGCCGCGCGCGCCCTGCGCCGCGAGTTCGCAGCAGAGGTCGAACAACGTTCCGTCGAACTTTGGCAGCGCGGTCATGCCTTCGAGGACGTGCGTTTTGCAGTGCTCACAGGCCAGCGCGCATTCGGCGCCGGTGACGCTGACGGACACAAATCGGGTGGTGTTTTGCTCTGCGTATTCGGAAGTTTTGAATCGGCGCAGGCCGGGCGTGTGAAAGACAATTGTGTTCGAGTCGTATGCCATAAGATGACTAACTTTGAAGTTCCGGGTTCACAAAACATCCATACGGATCGGATCGCGCGGCGGACTCGGCCACTTGCGCGCGGCGAATGGCTTGATGGATCGCTTGTGTAAGCGATTCAAAAGGCAGTGCTGAGAGATCGTTCCGGCGATTCGTATAGGCAGATTCAAGTGTTGCCGCGACTGCGCGCGGGTCGGACGCGTGCCAGCGCAGACTCGATTCGAGATCGGCGATTGCGCCCTCGCCGGCAAAAAAGTCGCCGCCGATGAATGCGGCTTTGATCGTGCTGCCGGCCAGAGTCACGCGCACATCAAGCAGGCCGCCTGGCGTCTTTATCTTCGCCGCGCCCACCGCATCGGGGACGGACGTGGTTTGTTCTACCCATTCGTCGGTCGAATACTTTTCGCGCTCCAGCGCGTGGATGGCGCGGCATTCGTCGTCGGCGAATACGCCTGGTTTCAGCGAAACGTCAAAGGCGGCGGCGTAACTTTCAGCCACGCGCCGGCGGACTTCGTTCAATTCGATCTCCCGCCCGATCTCACGGCGGACGGTGGTGATGCGGTCGGCGACGGTGTTGATTTCCTTGTCGGAGATTTTCTCGAACGGCGTTCTGAGAACGCCGAGCATGAGGGCGATGTCAACGTCAACCAGCAGTGAGGCGTGAAAGAGCAACCCGCCTTTCGGGGCGCGATAGATTCCCAACCCCACAATCTTGCGGCCCTTCACTTCAATATCATTTTTGCGGCGGAAGGAGGCGGCCACGCCGAGCCCGCCAAGACCGTTGACAACGCCGGACGAAAACTGGGTCATGAGTTCGCGAGCGCGGCTGTACGAATCGTCGCCCGCGCCTGGGAGGGTGAGGGCGACGCCGAGCTGATCGGCGCCCATGAGGATCGCGCCGCCGCCGGTGGGACGACGGTTGACGGCGATGCCGCGCGATTTGCAATAGTCGCGGCGCACTTCGTTGGCGAGATTCTGAAAACGCCCGACGAGAGCGCAGTGTGAGCGGTAGGTGTAGAGGCGGAGAGTCGGCTCGCTCGCGCCCGCGCCGACTCGCGCGGCAAGGCACTCGTCGGCGGCGAGGCCGAAGGAGGCGGTAACGGAGTCGTCGGTGATGAGACGCCAGTTCACTCAATCCATCCCTGCTGCCGATACCGCTCAATCTCGGCGGCGATCCACGCCGCCAGCCGCGCGCCGTGCACCAATTTCTCTGACTCGCTGTCCCAATCCGACGGCTTGATTTTCACAACCCAACCGTCGCCGTAAGAATCTCGGTTGATGATGCCAGGATCGCGCAGCACGTCTTCGTTGCGGGCGGTGATGGCGCCGCTAATGGGCGCGATGAGGTCGCCCACCATTTTGGCGGCTTCCATCGTGCCGATGGACTCGCCGCGCCGCGCCGGAATGCCAACGGCCTGCAGAGAGAGGTAGGCCATGTCGCCGAGCGATTCGAGGCCGAGCGCATCAAGGCCGATGGTGACGGCATCGCCGTCGCGCCGCGCCCAGACGTGAGTCGAAGGGTCGTAGTAAAGTTCGGGAGGAAAAGTGTAGTGTCCGTTTGATGACATGTTGTTCCGAAGGAACTCAAGGAACTGCGGAACTCAGGGAACTCGGAGTTCCTTCTTTTCCTTGAGTTCCCTTAGTTCCCTGTTTCGTCCATACACCGAAAGCATTTGATTTGTAATTCTTCGATCTTCTTTTTATATGCTTCAACCGCCGCCGCGCCGGTGAGCAAGTGCGCGCGCTCGGCGTCGAGGCTGTCGGGGCGGACTTTGACCAGCCAGCCCGCGCCGTAGGGGTCTTTGTTGGCGATCAAGATATCGCGCTTGAATCCGGCTTCGTTCGTTTCGAGCAGTTCGCCGCTGAACGGCATGGGAAACGGCCCCACCCATTTGGCCGATTCAATCGTGGCCACACTCTTGCCCTGCGCGATGACTCGGCCGGGCTTCTTGAACACGATGCTGACCAGTTTGCCGCCGCGCGTCTGCGCCACGTCGGTCATCCCCAACACGGCCACGTCGCCGTCGAACCGAATCCACGCATCGTGCTCGAGGTCGAAATAGCAGTCGTCGGGTATGTCGCAGCCGTAATAGATCATGTTGGCAGATGGCAGATAGCCGATGGCCGATCGCCGATAGCGATTAGCCATCAGCCATACGCTATCTGCTATCACAGCCGTCAGGGTTTGGCCGCCGATGCCGCCTGCAACTCACCGGCGCGCCCGGCGCAGTCAATTTTCTGCTCGACGAGGAAGGCGGTGTATTTTTCGATAGCGGCCGCGCCCGTCACCAAATCGGCTTTGTCGGCGTCCCAGTTTTCAGGCTGCACCTTGATGAACCAGCCCGCGCCGTACGGATCGGCATTGAGTATGGAAGGCTTGGCCTTCACCTCGGCGTTTGCGGCGGTGATGACGCCAGAGAGGGGCGCGGTGACCGGCCCCACCCATTTGCCGCTCTCCACCGTCCCGGCGCTTTTGCCTTTCTTCACCGGCTTGCCGGCCTCTTTGGGCGTAGCGGTGACAATGGCTCCGGCCAGATGTTGCGCCGCGTCGGTGACGCCAATGGTCACCGTGCCGTCGGCTTCGGGCCGCGCCCACACGTGCTTTTCGGGCCAATAGTAAAGCTCTTCGGGGACTTCGCAGTTGTTGCACTTAGCCATGGATAACTCCAAACTTCAAACTTCAAATCTCAAACTTCAAAGAGTGTTCTCCGGCGACTCGTTTGAAGTTTGGGGTTGGGAGTTTGAAGTTTCCTCCGTGTGTTTCTCTTCAAGATGATAGAGCAATTGGTCAAAGGCCACAAGCGCAATCTCGGCTTTGAATTCTTCGAGAAAGCGCGGATCTTTGTAACGCGGCTTGACGGCGTGCTGATATTTCAATCCGCACCTGGGACAACCGACAATGTACTTCATCTTCCCCGTCGCCTCGTCATGCTCGGTCATCACCAAGTCCAAATGCGCTTCGGCCAGATGGCGGTGAAGCTTCATGCGCGAGTCGGAGAAACCGCAATGAGGACAATTCAAAATCCCAAACTCCAAATCCCAAACTCCAAAACTCAAACGCCGTTATCGGCTTCGGCCTTTTGAGATTCGATCTTTGGACGCTTCGCGTGGAGTTGCTTGGCCGTCGCTTCGCTAATGCTGTTGATCAACCTCACCAAGGCCGCGCCGCCTGCCGCGCCTTGCACGTGATCGGTGTCAATGTTCCGACCGGCGAGTCCGACTTGCACCAGATCGTTCACCCGCTCGGTGAGCGCCAACCGCCCCAGGCCGACCGCCTTTTCAAGTTCGGCAAACGGCACGGAGGGTTGAGTCGAAATAAAGGCGAGAATGGAAAAGTTGATTGGGTCGGCGGCGGCGCGCAGAGCGCGCAGAGTCATGTCGGTGGCCGCCGCGTTCCAGTCGTCGCCTTTCTGTGAACTCAACCATTGGCCCGTTCCCGATTCCAATCGGTCAAGTCGATCCGCTAACCGCGCCAGAGTGCGCAGGCGCATGGCGAGGGCGGAGGAAAGATCGGTGAGGCCTTGAGGCATTTCGGAAATCCCAAATCCCAATTTCCAAATCCCAAGACGACGCTACGCTGAAACAGCAGTTGGGATTTGGGCCTTGGGATTTGGGATTTGTTCTCCCATCGCTTCCGCCACCAACTGGATTACATCCCGGACTTCGATCTTCCCTTCGTTGCCCGTCGTCTTCACCGCGTCCGTGTACATCACCACGTCTTTGGGGCAGGCTACGACGAAGAGGAGTTTCTGCGCGCTTGCGCCGTTCGACGGATGTGTGTCCAGCGCCGCCAATGCCTCGCGGATTCGATTCTCGGCCGGCCGTTCACCGGCGGGGGTCTCGCCCATCCAAATTTGTCCGCCGCCCGCGCCACAACAATATGAATTTTCTTTGTTGCGCGGCATCTCGACAAACTCACAGCCCGTCGCTTGAATTAACGCGCGCGGCGGGTTGAAACCTTTGTTGTAACGGCCAAGATAGCACGGATCGTGGAACGTGACACGGTAGTCGAGTTGTTTCGTCAGTTTTATTTTTCCCGCTTCGATCAACTGCGCCAGCAGGCGCGTGTAATGGATCGTGTCCCACTTGCCGCCGTAATCGGGATATTCGTTCTTGAGCGCGTTCAGCGTGTGCGGGTCGGTGGTGATCACGCGCTCGAACGAGCACTTGCTCATCGTCGCGATGTTTTTCTCCGCCAGTTGCTCGAATAAGCCCTCTTCGCCTACGCGCCGCACGTCGTTGCCTGAATTCTGTTCGCCGTCGTACAGGATGCCGAAATCCACTCCGGCGGAATTCAATACGCGGGCGACCGTGCGCGTGATCTCTTGCACTCGCGCATCGAACGAAGCGGTGTCGCCGACGAACCACAAGTATTCAGCTTGCTCTTTGCGCGCGTCTTTGACCTTGAAATCGAGTCCGGTCTGCGCCCACTTGCCGCGCGCCCGCGCCGCCTGCCCAAACGAGTTGCCGGTCTTGCCGATCTTTTCCAGCGTGGATTGGACGCCGCCGTCCAACTCCGCGCCGTCGTTGATCAGGCGGCGGCGGATGTCAATGATGTCGGCCATCGGTTCGTTGCCCACCGGACACACGCGCACGCAGGCGTAACAGGTGGTGCAGGCCCATACCGCTTCGGGGCTGATGGCGAACTCGGTGAGGGGCGGGGAGGCCGCGCCCCCGGCGAAGGCGGTGAAGTTGGCATTGAGCCAATAGCGTTTATTGATCTCCAGCGCAGAGGGACTCAACGGTCGCATGGAATTGTGCGCCGGGCATACGTCCTGGCAACGGTTGCACATGATGCAGGCGTAAGCGTCGAGAAGCCGGGGCCAGGCCAGATCGGAAAGCGCCCCTGCGCCTGGGGCCGTTTCGGGGGCCGCATTCGGCGGCGCCGCGGGATCGAGATGGCCGCGCTCGCCTTGTTTAGCGAACGCCAAGTTGAGCGGCGCGAGCATGATGTGAACGTGTTTGCTGGTGATGAAATACGGAAGGAAGACGACGATGAGTCCAATGGCGATCCACCACGAAGCGTGAATGGCGGACGTGAACGCCGAGTCCGGCAGGACGCGCAGGCCCAGCGAATAAAGGCTGGCGAACGGCTGCATCGGATTGGTGACGCCCAGGTGGGCCAAACGCAAGGCCTGCCCGGTGAAGCGCGAACCGACGTGCGCGAGAATGAATGCGCCGACGACGAATGAGT
>CAYYCF010000012.1:0-12322 GCA_964470235.1 uncultured Anaerolineales bacterium
CGGTTGTGAATTGCTGTTGACAGGCGCGCCGAAACTGGTGTATAGTGCAGTTACTTTATTCACTGAATAAATAAACTATGCCGCGCCACATCCTCGGTAACCGCAACTTCAGCCGCGCGCTCAACCGTTCGACCGTGCTGAATACCATCAAAACTTACGGCCCCATTGCCCGGACGGAAGTCGCCCGGCGCACCGGGCTGAGCGCAGCCACTGTCACCGGCATCACTGCCGAATTGATCGCCGATGGGATGGTGTTCGAGAAAGCGCCGGGAGATTCGCGGGGAGGCCGCCGCCCCATCCTCGTCGCGATCAACCCGCGCGGCGGCTATGTCGTCGGGCTGAAACTCACTGAAACCGAAGCCATTGGCGCGCTCACCGACCTCGAGGCGACGGTCGTCGCCAAACACGTTACGCGGCTCACTGGCCGCTCGCCTGAGAAAGTTGTCGAAGCTCTGGCAAACACAGTCGCCGAGTTAGTCAGCGCAGGCGGCATCCGCAAAAAACAACTGTTGGGCGTTGGTCTGGGGTTAGCCGGCATTGTAGACGCGCGGCGGGGTGTCGTTCCCCAGTCGCCCTTTTTTGGCTGGCGCGATCTGCCTCTGCGCCAAATGCTCCGTGAGGCGGTCCGGGCGCCGGTCCATATAGACAACGACGTGAACACGCTCACCATCACCGAAAAATGGTTCGGGGCGGGGCAGGGCGTGGACGACTTTCTCATCGTCACGGTCGGGCGGGGAGTCGGGCTGGGCATTGTGGTCAATGGCCAGTTCTATCGCGGCGTCAGCGGCGGCGCGGGTGAATTCGGCCATACGGTCGTCGATCCGGAAGGCCCTGCCTGTGACTGCGGCAAGCGGGGCTGTTTGGAAACTTTCGTCGGCGATCCCGGACTCTTGCGCATGGCCTCCGAGGCGGCGGCGCGCGGAGAAATAACCCAATCGGTGAAGAGTGTGGACGATCTGATCAATCTTGCGCGCGAAGGCAGCACGGCGGCGCAAGCCGTGTTTGCCCGCGCTGGCGAGGTGTTGGGGCGGGGCATTGCGAATCTGGTCAACATCTTCAACCCGCAGCGCATTTTCATCAGCGGCGAAGGCGCACGGGCAGGCGATTGGCTCTTTGCGCCGATGCGCGAGGCAGTTGCCCGACACGTGATGCCCGGGCTGGCCGAGAAAACCGAAATCAGAATAGACCCGTGGGGCGACGACGCCTGGGCGCGCGGCGCGGCCGGGTTGGTGCTGCGCGAGCTGTTCGAGTCGCCGGTGCATCGCGAGCCGGAAGAATCAGTCGCCCACGCCTGACCCGTTTTTTTTGCTGTGAGTTATTTTAGTCAATGAAAAAAGACGACATGTGTTGAATAGGAGGTGGTTACTTGCCCAAACCCGCATCACCCATCATGCCAACAACAATTATTGACAATCTCCAAGGAGGAAACCAATGAACTCGAAAGCTTTTGCACTCAAACTGATCGGTGTGCTGGTCGCTGGTACGCTGATTCTGACTGCGTGTGCCGCCCCTGCCACACCTGCATCGGTGACGGTAAAAGAGACGGTAGTCGTCCCGCAGGAAGTCGTCGTGACTGCTACGCCGGAACCCGCCGGGCCGGTGACCATCTCGTTCTGGCATGCCTACAATGCTGACGTCGAAACCCCGTTCCTGGAGAAGACGTTGATCCCGGCGTTTGAGGCGGCCCACCCGGACATTAAGGTCCAGTCTGTAGCGGTGCCTTACGACCAGTTCCGCCGCAAACTGCTGACCGCCATAGCCGGCGGCACCGCGCCCGACCTGATCCGCGCGGACATCATCTGGGTGCCAGAGTTCGCCGACATGGGCGCGTTGGCCTCGCTGGACGAAGTGATGCCCGACTTTGATACCTACAAGGATGCGGTGTTCCCCGGCCCGCTCTCGACCAACTTCTACAAAGGGCATTACTACGGTCTGCCGCTGGACACCAACACCCGTGTCTTGGTGTATAACAAGGCCATGTTTGCGGCCGCCGGGATTGCAGCGCCGCCTGCTACGATGGACGAGTTCCTCGCAGATTGCGAGAAGATCAAGGCGCTGGGCGCGGACACGTACTGCTTCGCGGACGGCGGCACATACGCCTGGGCCGTGAACCCCTGGATATGGAGCTTCGGAGGCGACGTGACGGATGCCAGCATCACGAAAGCCAGCGGCGCGCTCAACGGACCCGATACCCTAGCCGCCTACCAGTTCTTGAAAGACGCGGTGGACAAGGGTTACATTCACCCCGGCATCATGGGCGGCGGCGTAGACACGTGGGGCAGCTTCGGTCAGAATCAGATCGCTATGCTGCTGGAAGGTCCGTGGTTTCCGCCCATCTTTGACAAGCAGCATCCGGACGTGAAGTACGGCTTGGCGCAGATGCCTGCTGGCAAGGGCGGCTCAATCTCCGTCGTTGGCGGCGAAGACATCGTCATGTTCCAGCAGAGCCAGAACAAGGCGGCTGCGGCCGAGTTCATCCGCTTCATGCTCTCGGAAGAGACGCAGCTCCAGTGGGCCGGCCAGGGGCAGATGCCGGTCCTGAAGTCCAGCCTGGAGTCCGACACCATCAAGAATCACCCGTTCTTCGGGCCCTTCCTGGAACAACTCACGACCGCCAGGGCGCGCACGCCGCATCCTGCCTGGTCGAAAATGGAAGAGATCTACAACAATGCTGGCGCAGCCATCCTCAACGGCGAGATGACGCCGCAGCAAGGTCTGGATGATGCGGCGGCCAAAATTGATCCTCTACTCGCATCCACCCCATAGTTTTCCAGGGGAGGCCCCGGAATGCTCCGGGGCCTCCCCTGTTCAAAGCATGGAAAGACTGGGCGACATGAGACTCACACTTCGGACACAGCGGCTGATTACACCCTACCTATTCCTGCTACCAGGCCTGGCCTTGTTTGCTACCTTCCTCATCTATCCCTTGCTCAAGGGATTCCAGATGAGTTTTTACAAGTGGAGTATCATGCCGGGGCGGGCTAGCACGTTCGTCGGCCTCGATAACTACGTCCGGGCGTTTCACGATCCCCTCGTGTGGTTGTCCCTGCGCAACACGCTGTTGTACGCCGCCGTGACCGTGCCGGGGCAAATGGTGCTGGCAATGATCGCTGCCCTCCTGCTGAACAGCATCCTGCGTGGCCGCATCTTCTTCCGCACCCTTTACTATCTGCCGGTTATCACCGATTGGGTGATCGTCTCGCTGCTTTTCCGGTACTTGTTCCAAAGCCCGGCCGGGATCGTCAACTACCTGCTTGTGAACGTGCTGCATCTCGTCGCTCAGCCGGTCGCCTGGCTGCAGGAGGCCTCGACAGCCATGGTGCCCATCATGGGGTTGGGCATTTGGAAAGGTATCGGGTGGTCTATGGTTATCTATCTTGCCGCTCTGCAGACCATCCCAAAGGATCTGCAAGAGGCCGCGGCCATTGACGGGGCGTCCGGCTGGCAACGCTTCTGGAAGATCACTCTGCCTCTCATAGGCCCGACGGTGGTGTTCACCCTGGTCATGCTCCTCATCGGCGGGTTTAACGTCTTCATCTCGGTTTACCTGATCACCGGCGGCGGGCCGATGCAGCGGACGGAGGTAATCTTGAGCTACATGTATCACCAGGCGTTTGACTTCCTGGAGTTTGGTTACGGCGCCGCTCTGGCGTTCCTGGTGGGGGTCTTGATTGTGACCGTCAGTTACTTGCAGATGCGGTTCCTCCGCCGCCCGACGGAAGTCTATTAGAGTGGCTTCTCAATGACACGACGCCGCCTGACTCGGAACTTTCTCTTGTACCCGTTGATCGCCGCCGGTGCGGTGGTCATGGTCACTCCCTTCCTGTGGATGGTCTCGACCGCCCTCAAGGCCAACGTCTACGTGATCGAGTATCCCCCCGAGCTGATCCCGGCGAACCCTTCACTCGACAACTTCGTCCAGGCCTGGGCGGCAAATAACTTCCGACTGTACTCTGCTAACAGCGCCTTGGTCGCCGTCACTACCACCGTGCTCAGTGTATTCCTCTCGGCCATGATGGCGTATGCGTTTGCCCGCTTCTCGTTTCCGGCCAAGGAACTCCTGTTTTACATCATTCTATTGGTCTTGATGGTCCCCAACATGATGGGGATCATTCCCCAGTTTTTTCTCATCAAAACCCTCGGCCTGCGCAACAGTCTGTGGGGTCTGATTCTGGTGTACGCGGCTTCGAACCTTTCGCTGAACACGTTCTTGCTGCGCGGGTTTATCGAACAACTGCCGCACGAATTAGAGGAGGCTATCCTGATTGATGGCGGCAGTTACTGGACCATCTTCCTCAACATGATCATCCCGCTTTCCGCTCCGGCGCTCGCGACTGTTGCGCTTTTCACGTTCATGGGTTCTTGGGGGGAATTCGTGTGGGCGCTCACGGCCATCGATGACCCTCTGAAGCGTACGTTGCCCGTCGCCATCGCCACTTTCCAGGGCCAGCACGGCACGAATTGGGGGCTGGTGTTTGCCGCCTCACTCATCGCCGCCGCCCCAATCATGGCTCTGTTCGTCAGCCTGCAGCGTTACTACGTCAGCGGCCTGACCAGCGGATCTATCAAGGGCTGACGCCGCCTGGCGGGCTACGCCTTTCTTCCCGGAGAACTCCCTGGCATGGTCAAAATCCTGGATGCGTTTGCCGATAAGGCAACCTACCGCCCCTCCGACTGTGCGGCCATCCGTGTCGCTCTGGCCAACGACGCGCCGCGAGCCTTCCGCGGCACGCTGCGGGCGCGGCTGACCTCGCTCGACGCCGAACTCACTCGGGCTGAGATGCCGGTCGAACTCGGGCCGCGGGTCCGCCTGACGGCTAAGCTCGAACTCGCTCTCCCAGGTGAGGACCTGCGCGGCTACGGTGTGGAGGTTGAAGCTGGCGACGCGCGGGGGCGCGTGGTGGCCCGGGTGGTCACGGCTCTCGACGCCGCCGCGGACTGGACGCAGGCGCCGCGCTACGGCTTCCTGGCGGATTTTGCCCCCGACGAGGCCGAGGCAGAGTCGGAGCAGCGCCTGGCCGCGCTAGCCCGCTACCACGTCAACGCCGTCCAGTTCTACGACTGGATGTACCGGCACCACGCCTTTCTGCCGCCCACCCCGGAATTCGTCGATCCCTTCGGGCGGCATCTGTCGTTGGACACGCTCGCGCGCAAAATCCGGCTCGCCCATCATTTCGGGATGCGGGCCCTAGCCTACGCCGCCATCTACGCCGCCGCCCCCGACTACGCGGCGCAGCATCCCGAGCAGAGCTTGCTCCGGCTGGACGGTCGGCCGTTCACCCTGAGCGACCCGGTGCTGGGGAACTGGCTGTACATCACCAACATCGCCCATCCCGCCTGGTGCGAGCAGTTGTTCGAGGAGTGCCGACGGGCGATGGCGAGGCTGGGGTTCGACGGGATCCATCTGGACCAGTACGGCTTTGTGCGCACCGGCTACACGGCGGCCGGGGCGCGGGTGGACGTGGAGGCGGAGCTGCCTGGCTTCCTCACCGCCGCTCGGGCGGCTGTGGGCCAGGCGCCGACGGTGTTCAACGCCGTGACCGCCTGGCCTCTCGCCGCCGTGGCGCAGTCCTCGGTCGAGCCGCTGTATGTCGAAGTCTGGCCTCCCAACGATGAGTTGCGCGACCTGCGCGAGATCATCTTGCGGGCGCGGGAACTGCGGCGCGGGCGCGCGCCGGTGCTGGCGGCGTACCTGCGCGACTTCCTGTCCGCCAAGCCGGCCGTACAACGCGGCACGTTCCATGCGCTGCGGCGCCTGACCGCCGCCATCTACCTCAACGGCGGTTCGCACATCGCCCTTGGCGAGCGCAATGGGGTGCTGCGCGATCCCTACTTTCCCAACTACTACCGCTTGCGCCCCGCCGAGGCCCGCGCCGAGCGCGCGGACTACGACTTCATCGCCCGCTATGCCGAGTATCTGTTCGACCCGGCCTGGCGCGATGTCTCCGCCACAGACACCGGCGGCATCAACGAGCAGATCCGGTTAGATGCCCTATGCTATGGGCCGCACGCCGGGCCGAACTCGATCTGGACGATCGCCCGCATGCGCGACGACGCGATGACGCTGGGGCTGATCAACCTGCGCGGAATGGAACGCACGGCCTGGAACGCGCCGCAGCCCGCGCCGCGCCGAATCCGCAATCTGGGCGTTCGCTTTCAGCTGGAACGGCCTATACATGCCGTGTACTTCGCCTCGCCGGACTACGCCGACGGGCACCCTATCCCGCTGGAGGTGCGGCGCGAGGGCCGGCAATTCCACGTGATCCTCCCGGAGCTGAAATACTGGGGACTGGTGATCGTGCGCTTCACGGAGTCCGCATGATCCACGTAGCAACCCGGGGGACACGGGGTCTGGCGCGGGTCGGCCGCAGCTTTGCCGCCGCGCTGTGGCTGGCCGCAGGATGCAGCCCCACGCTCACGGTACCCACGCCGATCGCCAGCGCTCCGGCAACCGCCACGCCAGCGCCGCAGGTTCAATCCGTTCGCCTCGGCGAGGTTCAGATGGACCGGGCATTCTACAAGCCCGGCGAGGCCGTCCACCTGGCGGTCCAGCTTCAGGCCGCCGCCGCTCAAGGCACCCCAGCCAGACTCACGGCCACCTTCCGGCACCTGACCGAGTCGGCGGGGCGCGTTGAACAGGATCTCACACTGACCGGTGCCGAGCAGTCCGTGACGCTGGCCTGGAGCCCGCCGCGGGACGCGCCGCGCGGCTATGGGGTGGACTTACGCCTGGACGCCGGGACCACGTCGGCGACGGTCTCGGTCGCCTTCGACGTGCTCGAGCGATGGACCCAGGCCCCGCGCTACGGTTTCCTCACTGACTTCTTCCCCGGCCGCTCGGACGCGGCAGAGACGATGGACTCGGTGACTCGCTATCACATCAATGCCCTGCAGTTCTACGACTGGATGTACCGGCACGAGCAGTTCCTGACCGACCAGGAACCTTATCGCGATCCACTTGGCCGCGAACTTTCGCGCGCCACGGTGGACGCCCTGATTGACGCCGCGCACGCGCACAGTATCGCGGCCCTGCCCTATACGGCCGTCTATGGCGCTTCGGTTGCGTTCTACCAGAAACACCCGGGCTGGGCGCTGCTGAAACGAGACGGCCAGCCGATCTTCTTTGGCGATAATTTCCTGGTGATCATGGACCCACGCCCGGACTCGCCCTGGACAGCTCACTTGCTCGACCAGTTTGATGAGGTGTTGACGCAAACCGCGTTCGACGGCATACACCTCGATCAATACGGCGACCCCAAGACCGGCTACGACGCCAACGGCGCGGAGTTCTCGTTGGACGCCCCGCTGGCCGACTTTATCAACGCCACCCGCGCCCGGGTGGACGCCCGGCGACCGGGCGGGGCAGTAGTGTTCAATGCGGTCAACAACTGGCCGATTGTGGCGGTCGCCCCGGCCAAGCAGGACATCGTCTATATCGAAGTCTGGCCACCGAACAACTGGTTCAGCGACCTGCACCAGTTGATCGTCCAGGCGCAGGCTCTCGGGGGCGGCAAACCCGTCGTGCTGGCCGCTTACATTGACCCCGCCGCAGAGTACAACGTGTGCTTGATGGACGCGGTCATCTTTGCCAGCGGTGGGGGGCACATCGAACTGGGCGAGCGTAATGGCCTGCTAGCCGACGCCTACTTCCCCCGGTACGGCGTCATGTCTCCCGCGTTGGCCGAAGCGATCCGACGCTATTACGACTTTGCCGTTCGCTATCAGGAAGTGATCGGGCCGGGCACGCGTGACGCGACCCGGGACTATTTGAAGCGCGTTGAAATTGACGGCGTCTCAACGGCGCCCAGCCTGGTCAACGATAAAGTGTGGCCGATCGTGCGGGAGGGAGATGGTTTTGCCGCCGTCAATTTGGTCAACCTGCTCAGCCTGGAATCGCCGGAGTGGGCCCGCCGCCTGCCATCGCCGCCAGCGGCCTTGGGGCCATCAATCGTTCACATCGGCGTTGATCGCGAGGTCAGCCGCGTCTGGTTGGCGACGCCGGACGGCGATGATCCGTCCCCGCAGCCACTGTCTTTCACCCAAGCCGACGGTGCCTTGTCCTTCCAGATCCCCTCTCTCGTCTATTGGGACTTGATTGTCATCGAATGGAAACAAGCCTGAGTTCAGTGATTTCAGGCGGTGGGCAGTCGCTGATACTCGGGCGATTCTAAACTCGAAACCGATGGAGCAGGATGCGGTGAATCAACTTCTTGACAAAGTGAAACTTGGCGAGCTGAATGCCCAAGAGGCGTTGGATCAAGCCAAGACAGAGATAGAAGCTCTGTTGAAGTAGAGCGAGCCAGCCACTCGTTCTTCTCCTCCCAGCGGCACAGGGGCGGCGTCAGCCGCCCCTGTGCCCATCGCTCTGAACTCCTCTTTTATGATCTCGTCTGCAGCGCTCTCGATTCGGCACACCCCGCGCGGTGTCGAGCATCCTTACGATCTGTCTCCTGTCGAGCGCCAGCCGCGTGACCCGGTTGCCGGTCAGCCGGTGAATCTTGGCGTCGAAACTTCGCCGCCCGATGCGGCGCAAGCGGTCACCGTCGTATGGCGCATCAATGACGGGCCGGAGCAGAGGGCCCCTGCCGCTCACGAGCGCGATACCGATGGCGCGGCGCAGTGGCGCGCCATGCTGCCGCCGATGGCTGAAGGTGATCGAGTCGCTTATCACTTCGTCGCTTCACCGGGCGGTCTCAGCACTGAAATCTATGAATTCACCGCGGCCGGATGGCATACAGCGGGCCGCGTGGTGTCATGGCGCACAGACTCGAATCGGTTGACGTTGATTTGCGAGGATGGACTGCGTGTAACGCTCTCATTCGAACAACAGAATGCGATCCGGTTTCGCTTCGACTTTGCCGCAGGCGAACCTCACACGGAACACAGCCCCGAAGTGTATTCACTGCATGACGTTGGCGAAGATCGCGTCGAGCTGCGCACCGCCACGTTCCACTGCGTGATCCATCACGCGCCGTATCGAATAGAAGTTTTCTCTGCTCAGGGCGAGCCGCTGTTTTTGCAGCCTGCCGAAAGCGGCGCAGCGTGGCTGGCGCGCGAAGGGGACATTCTGCGCGTTGCACAGCATTGGACGCCGCCGCTCGGCGAGGCCTTTTTCGGATTCGGCCAACGATACAACGCATTCGATCAACGCGGGCAGGCGCTCGACGCGGCGGTATTCGATCAATACAAGAATCAAGACAAGCGGACTTATATTCCCGTGCCGTTTTTTGTTTCGTCGCGAGGCTATGGAATCTATCTTGCGACTTCTCGGCGAACGCATTTCGATCTGGCCGCAAGTGCGCCGGATCGCGCCTCGTTCGCCGTCGAGGGTGCGTCGTTGGATTTCTATCTTTTCGCGGGGAAGCCCAAAGAAGTCGTTGAGGCTTTTGCCGATTTGGTCGGCAAGCCCGCGCTGCCTCCCAAGTGGACGTTCGGCCCGTGGATGTCGGGCAACGAATGGAACAGCCAGTCGGTCGTGTTGGAGCAAGTCGCGCTCACCGAACGGCACAACATTCCGGCGACGGTGATGGTCGTCGAAGCGTGGAGCGACGAGTCCACGTTTTACATTTTCAACGACGCGTGCTATTCCCCCAAAAAGGGCGGAGAGAGTTTCAAGCTGTCGGACTTCGAGTTTCCAGCCGATGGGCGTTGGCCCGACCCCAAAGGTTTGGTGGATGATCTGCATCGGCGTGGGATCAAATTTGTCCTTTGGCAAATTCCCATGCTCAAAGCTTTGGAAGCGCCGCACGCGCAGCACGACCGCGATGTTCGTTACGCGGTGGAGCAGGGGTTCGTGGCGCGAGAGGCCGACGGCACGCCGTACCGCATCCGCCCGCTTTGGTTCCGTGACGGGCTGGTTCCCGACTTGACGAATCCGATGGCTCAGCAGTGGTGGCGCGACAAGCGCGCGTATTTGGTTGACGATCTCGGCGTGGATGGTTTCAAGACCGATGGCGGCGAACATCTGTGGGGTGACGACCTGCGATTTGCCGATGGGCGGCGCGGGGCCGAGGTCAATAATTTGTTTCCAAATTTGTATCAGGCCAGCTACGCCAAACTTGCGGGGCCGAGCCGTGTGCTGTTCAGCCGCGCCGGGTTCACTGGCACGCAGACGGTTTCATGCCATTGGGCGGGCGACGAAAATTCCACATTCGAAGCGTTCCGCCATTCGATCATCGCCGGGCTGACCGGCGGCGTTTCCGGCATCGCGTTTTGGGGCTGGGATTTGGCCGGGTTCAGCGGCGAGATACCGTCGGCTGAACTCTACCTGCGGGCGACGGCCATGGCCACCTTCTGCCCGATCATGCAGTATCATTCCGAATTCAACGAACATCGCCAACCCAATCGGGATCGGACGCCGTGGAACGTTCAGGATCGCACCGGCGACCCGGACGTAATCCCCATCTTCCGCTTCTACGCCGATTTGCGGATGAACCTGTTGCCATACATTTGGAGCGAGGCCATCAAATCGAGCCGCTCCGGCCTGCCTCTGATGCGCGCGCTGCCACTCGAATTCCCTGACGACGCGCACGTGTTCGATTTTCCCTACCAATACCTCTTTGGTGAAGGCCTGCTGGTCGCGCCGGTGGTCTGGGAAGGATGCGCCAACCTGGAGGTCTATTTGCCCAGAGGCGACTGGTATGATTTTTGGTCTGGCGAGCGTCATCGGGGTCCGAAGACGCTGCGTTGCCCCACGCCGAAAAACGTCATTCCCGTTTTTGTCCGGGGCGGGTCGGTCATCGCCCTCAACCTCGATGAGTCTCTTGCATTGGGCGGCCCGGTCGGCAATGAGTTGGATGAATATCATCGCCTGTGTTTCCGCGCCTATCCTTCGGAAAGCCCTGCCCGTTTTGAATGGTTTGAAGATCCGGCGCGTGCCCCGGTCTGTTTTGAAGTGCGCCCCTATGACTGACCTCTTTCAGCGCAGCATTGAAATCATTTTGCAGAATCAGCACTCCGGCGGCGCTTACATTGCCAGCCCGAACTTCTCAACCTATCGCTACTGCTGGTTTCGTGATGGCTCGTTCATCGCCTATGCGATGGATGTCGTCGGCCAGCACGACAGCGCCGCGCGCTTCCACCGTTGGGTGGCCAGCACGATCAACGCCCGCACTCGCGTGGTTCAAAGAGCGGTGGTCAAAGTCTCGAATGGCGAAGCGCTGTCCGGCGCAGACTACTTGCACACGCGCTACGCGCCCGACGGCGGCGACGCCGCAGACGAAGAATGGCCGAATTTTCAGTTGGACGGTTTCGGAACGTGGCTGTGGGCGTTGGGCGAACATCGGCGGCTCGCCGGCCGCGACGTTCCACTTGAATGGCATCGAGCAGCACGCCTCGCCGCCGACTACCTCACGGCACTATGGGAGCTGCCGTGCTATGACTGCTGGGAGGAATTCCCCGACCGTATTCATACTCACACACTGGCGGCCATCTACGGCGGGCTGAACGCCCACGCCCGTTTCGCCAGTGTCGATCACAGTCCGGCGCTGAACGCGATCAAGCGCTTTCTCCACAAACGTGCTGTGGCAGAAAGCTGCCTTGTCAAATTCGTTGGCTCAACGGAAGTGGATTCCAGCTTGCTGGCGCTGGCTGTCCCCTACGGCGTGGTGGAACTCCGTGATCCGATCATGCAAAATACCGTGGCGCGCATCGAGCGCGAACTGCGGCGCGGCGGCGGCCTGCACCGCTACGCCGCCGACACCTATTACGGTGGCGGCGAATGGCTGCTGCTCACCGCATGGCTCGGCTGGTATTATGCCGAAATTGGCGAGCGAGAGAAAGCGCAGGCCGCGCTCCGCTGGGTCGAAGCGCAGGCTGACGGCGCGCTTCAGCTCCCTGAGCAAGTTTCACAAAACCTCAACGATCCTTCGTTCTATGGGCCGTGGCGACAGCGGTGGGGCGAAATTGCGAAACCCCTCCTGTGGTCGCACGCGATGCACATAGTCTTGTCCAGCGCCTTGCAGGCATCGCCAAGCCACAATGAGGCGAGCCTGAGTTAACGAACAGAAGCACAAGCCGGCGGCATGCGCCGACTTATGCTTCCAAAGCAGGATGCAAACCTCGGGAGGCTTGCAGTGGGGCGGGTGGGACTCGAACCCACATGCTCTTTCGAGCGGGAGATTTTAAGTCTCCGGCGGCTGCCAATTTCGCCACCGCCCCGTGCGCCAACGTATTTTACCGCAGAGCGCGAAAAAATCAGCGTCGTTTTTTTGACAACGGATTGAACGGATGGAAACGGATAAGTACAAAAATATCCGTTCAAATCCGTTTCATCCGTTGTCAAGAATCACGGCGCGACTCGATACACCACCAGCGCCGACTC
>CAYYCF010000012.1:12422-19584 GCA_964470235.1 uncultured Anaerolineales bacterium
AGGCCGCCAGCGGAATAGCCGTTTTGCGCGCCAGCAGACTCAGCCCTAAATCCGATCCGCCGACGACTTTGACGATCAGTGCCGAAGGGAACAGCGTGGCAAAACACGACGCGAGCATGACTCCCGACAAACCGATTCCCCGCCTTAACTGTCCCGGCGGAAAAAGAAAGACGATCGCCAATATCGGTATGCAGAGAAAAATGAGATTAGATATTTTGCTGAAGACCGCCGCCGTGAGCGCGACGCCGCCGAGCGCCGCCCAGACCATCGCCCGCGTGGAAGCGGACTCCCGGCGCGACCGCGACACGGCCCACAACGCCCCGGCCACGAACGGCGCGGAGAGGGAATCAGCCAACGTCAGGCGCTCGAAGAAAAAGGTGAGCGGCAGGAACGTGTAAAGCAGGGCGGCGACGATGGCCGCCCGCGGAGAGAACTCGCGCCGTGCAAAACCAATTACGCACGCCAGACCCGCCGTCGTCACCAGAATCACGCTGGCGCGCGACAGCCACACGGAGGCGTTGAACGGCCAGAAGGCCGCCAGCCACAGCACATTCAGCAGCCGGCCCTCCGACGCGGCGCTAAAAGGGTGCAGTGACCAGGCCAGCCGCGCCCACCAGGCGTGCATCGCTTCATCAATGAAGAAGGCCAGCGAATCCAGCGCGATGAGCCGCGTGAGCCAATAGAGGAGAATGAGGGCGATCAACCCCCACCCTAACCCTCCTCCGTTCGCTATCGTTCCGCTTCGCTCAGGGGCGCTGCGCGAAAACGCGAACAGGGGAGGGAATGACTCCCCTCCCTTGTTGCGGTGCTGTTCCGCAACGGGGGAGGGGCGGGGGGTGGGGGTCATTGCCACTCGCTCAGAATCCCGGCCAGCAAGGCAGCGCGCTCTGGCAGACTCTTAATCACCACGTGCTCACGCTCCGAGTGCGCGCCGTTGCCAATCGGCCCCAGGCCGTCGAGCAATGGCACGCCCAGCCGCGCGACGAAGTTCGCGTCCGAGCCGCCGCCCGTGCCGCCCTCGCCGAGTGTGAGTCCAAGCGCCCCGGCGATCTTCTGCGCGGCCGCAAACGCCGACGCGATCTTCTCCGTGCGCGGCATCGGCGGGCGATTCATGCCGCCCGTCACCGAGATAGTTGCTTTTGAATTGACCGGCTGGAGCGCGGTGATCGCCGCGCATACGCGGTCCGCGTCCGCCGGAGTCATCGCCCGCAAGTCCACTTCAATCCTGCACTCGTCCGGCACCACGTTGGAGCGTGAGCCGCCATTGACCACGCCGACGTTCACCGTCGTTCCGGTGGCGTAGTCGGTGAGCTTTTGCAGCGCCAGAATCTGGTGCGCCATTTCTTCCACGGCGTTCACGCCGTTTTCGTGATCCGCCCCGGCGTGAGTGGACCGGCCGCGCACGGTGATTTCGAAACCACCGATGCCTTTGCGCCACGTCTTGAGCGATCCGTCGGCCAGCGCCGGTTCCATGCACAGCACCAGCGCCGACTGCGCGCCCAACTGTTCGATCAGCGCCCGCGACGAGTCGGATCCGATTTCTTCATCCGACGTGAACAGCGCCGTGATCGGGCGTTGGGGCATTTTGCCGTTTTCGACCAGCGCCCTCAGCGCCGCGAGTGTTTGCGTAATGCTGCCTTTCATATCAATGGCGCCCGGCCCGTACAACTTCCCATTTTCCTCGCGCACCGGATTGTCCTTCAACGCGCCGATGTTGTACACCGTGTCGAGGTGGCACATGATCAGGATGCCGTTCGGCCCGCTCCCGAACCGGCCGATGAGGTGATCGCCCGTGGCCGTTTGCGGCGAGAGTTTCACCGCCGCGCCGAGCGAGCGCAATTCCTTGACAACTTCTGCGCCCAATTGATCCACCGCCGCTTTGTCGGTCGAAGGCGATTCGATTTCGATGAAGCGGCGCAGCATGGCGACGAGTTGATCGGCGCGCCGGGTGAAGAAAGAAACGGGAAGAGGGGGCATCGAAGTATCTCCGAATTGAGATTGTACCAGCAAGGGCGATGCTATAGTAAAATACTCTCGCGGCGACCGCACACGTCGCCGCTTTATTCGCAGCCCGAAGGATAAAACGATTAATGCTCAATCACAATCACGCCGATTCAGCGCCGTCCGCCAGCGGCATGAACTTGCCCCGCCGTATCAAACGCCTGGCCGACCTGGCTTACAACGTATGGTGGACGTGGAATCCCAATGCCATGCGGCTGTTCGCCCGGCTCGACCCTCAGCTCTGGCATGGCGTCAATCACAATGCCGTCAAGTTTTTGAAACGGATCGAACGCAAAATGCTCAACGCCGCTTTGAGCGACATCAACTATCTCGACTCGTACGATAAAGTCATGGCCCAGTTCGACGACTATCTCGGCGAACAGAACACGTGGTATGCCGCCACATTTCCTGAACTCAAAGATCACGCCATCGCCTACTTCTCTACCGAATTCGGTTTGCACGAGAGCCTGCCCATTTACGCCGGCGGCTTGGGCGTGTTGTCCGGCGACCATTCCAAAGAAGCGTCCGATCTGGGATTGCCGTTTGTCGGCGTGGGCTTCATCTATCAGCAGGGTTACTTCCGTCAGCACGTCACCGAAGATGGATGGCAGGAGGCGTATTGGGATAATCTCGACATTGCCGATCTTCCGGTGCGGGCGGCCAAAACGCCGGACGGCGACGACGTGATCGTGAGCGTCGAACTGCCGGGGCGCGCGGTGATGGTGCGTCTGTGGGAGATGCGCGTCGGGCGGGTTCCGTTGTTTCTGATGGACACCAACGTCGAACCGAATTCGCCCGCCGACCGCGAGCTGACGGCCCGACTGTATTCGAGCGATCTGGATACGCGCATCACACAGGAGATCGTGCTGGGCATTGGCGGCGTGCGCGCCCTGCGCGCGATGGACATTCATCCCAAAGTTTGGCACATGAACGAAGGCCATTCGGCCTTTGCCATCCTTGAGCGAATCGCCGAACGGGTGCAAGCCGGAGTTGATTTTGAAGAGGCCGCCGGTGAAGTGCGCGCCGCCACCGTGTTCACCACGCACACGCCGGTGCCGGCGGGCAACGAGGCCTTCCCGCTGTGGCTGATGGACAAATACTTTCCGCACTATTGGGATCGCCTGGGTCTGGATCGCGATTCATTCATGGCGTTGGCTCAACTCGATCAACCGTGGGGGCCGATGTTCTCGATGCCGACACTGGCTCTGCGATTTTCCGAGCGGCGCAACGCTGTGAGCGAATTGCACGGCAAAGTGAGCCGCAATATGTGGCGCTACTTGTGGCCGGGCGCGGCCGAGGACGATGTGCCTATCGGCGCGATCACCAACGGCGCGCACACCGGCAGTTGGCTGGCGCGGCGAATGCGGGTGTTATTCGAGCGCAGTCTCGGCCAGGACTGGCACGCGCATCTCGACGATCCGGAAACGTGGGAAAGCCTGCTCTCGATTCCCGACGAGGATTTGTGGGCCGTGCACCGCCATTTGAAGCGGCGGTTGCAAATATTCATGAACGACCGCGTCCGCGCGCAGTGGGTGACCACGCGCATCCATCCGGTGCAGATCATCGCCGCCGGGGCGCTGATGGATCCGAACGTGCTCACCATCGGCTTCGCCCGGCGTTTCGCCACCTACAAACGCGCCGGTCTGCTTTTTCGCAATACGGAGCGGTTGCTGAAGTTGGTCAACCGTGAAGACATGCCGGTTCAGTTTGTGTTCGCCGGCAAGGCGCACCCGGCGGATGATCCCGGCAAGAAAGTGATTCAAGAGTTGTACCGCACGGTGAAACGCGCCGAGTTCGCGGGACGGTTGATCTTCATTGAAGATTACGATCAAAACGTGGCCCGGCACTTGGTGCAAGGCGTGGACGTGTGGCTGAATACGCCGCGCCGCCCGCACGAGGCCTCCGGCACCAGCGGACAAAAGGCGGCTATTAACGGCGTGCTCAATTGCAGTATTCTGGATGGTTGGTGGCCCGAAGGTTACAACGGCAAAAACGGTTGGGCCATCGGCGACGAACAAGATCGCACGCTGGAGGAAGAACAGGACGCTTTTGACGCCGAGAGTCTTTTCACCCTTCTCGAAAACGAAATCGTCCCGCTATACTACAAGCGCGACGAAAAGGATTTGCCGCGCGAGTGGATTCGCATGATGAAAGAATCTATCGCCACGCTGGCGCCGTCCTTCAGCGCCCGCCGCATGGTGAAGGATTACGTGAATCAAATGTACGTCCCCGCCGCGCGCGAGTCATTGGAGCGAAATGCCGCTTGAAGTTCCTCACCACGGAGATCATAGAGACCACAGGGAGAACGATGAATGTGCTCTCTGTGGTCTCCGTGTTCTCAGCGGTGAACAAAAATAATGGATGCCATTCTCTCCGCTCTGTTCATCTTCGTCCTCCGTCTTTCGGACATGACGCTCGACACACTGCGTGTGCTGTTCATGATGCGCGGGCGCAAGCTGACGGCGGGCGCTATCGGCTTCGCGCAGGCCACGATCTTCGTCATTGCCATCAGCACGGTGCTTAGCCATCTTGGCAACTGGTTGAATATCGTCGGTTACGCCGGCGGGTTCGCCGCGGGCGTGGTCGTCGGCATGATGATCGAAGAAAAGATGGCGCTGGGCTTCGGCCAAATGCGAATCATTTCTTCCACCAAGGGGCAATCGGTCGCCAATGCGCTCAGGGCGGTGGGCTACGCCGTCACCGAGATGTCGGGGCGCGGCAAGCACGGCATGGTGAACGTTCTGCTCATCACCGTCCGCCGCAAAGAGGTTGACCACGTGCAAGACATCGTGCTGCAGGCGGACGAGTCGGCGTTCATCACCATTGAGGAAGTGCGCCCGTTGTGGCGAGGGTTCTATCGCGCTTGATGCTTGACTACCTCGCCATCGGCCACATTGCTCAAGACCTCACACCCGACGGCGTCCGTCTCGGCGGCTCGGCCACCTACGCCGCGTTGACGGCGCGCGCATTCGGGTTGAATACCGGCATCGTCACCGCCGCCGCGCCCGAGGCCGCGTTGGCCGGACTCGACGGCGTACAAGTGCAATGTCTGCCTTCGCGCCACAGCACCACGTTTGAAAACATTTACGGCGCGGAAGGGCGGGCGCAGATTCTTCACGCTCGGGCAGAACTGCTCACCGTCGCCGCCATCCCGGCCAAATGGCAGGACGCGCAAATTGTGCATCTCGCGCCGATTGCGAATGAAGTGCATCCCAACCTCGTGGCGTTTTTCCCTTCGGCGTTCGTCGGCGTCACGCCGCAGGGCTGGATGCGGAAATGGGATGCCGCCGGCCGCGTCACCTCCGCGCCCTGGCAGTCGGCAGAGATGGTGTTGGCGAAGGCGGCGGCGGCCGCCGTCAGTATTGAAGATGCGGCCGGCGATTGGAATTTGATCGAACGATGGGCGGCGGTCGCCAAAATTCTCGCCGTCACCGAAGGCGAGAAGGGCGCGACGGTTTTTTGGCAGGGCGAGCGTCGTCAATTTCCCGCGCCGGCCGTGACCGTGATTGACCCGACCGGAGCCGGCGACATCTTCGCCGCCGCGTTTTTCATTCGCCTGTGGCAGACGGGCGACGCGTGGGAGGCGGCTCGCACGGCGGTGGCGGTTGCCAGCGACTCGGTTGCACGAGTTGGAATTAATGGAGTTCCGGATCAAGAAACAATACGGCAATACACAATACCCAACAAGCAACGCTGAATTGTGTATTGAGTATTGGTGTATTGGGTATTGTGCATTGAAGTATTGAGTATTGTTATGACTCGCATCTACACCCTCGTCAATCAAAAAGGCGGCGTCGGCAAGACGACGACCACCATCAACCTCGGCGCGTACTTGGCGAAGTTGGATCAGCGCGTGCTGATGGTGGACTTGGACGCGCAAGCCAATGCCACGTCGTGCCTGGGTATTGATAAGCACAAGATCAAAAGCGGCATTTACGACATTTTGCTGAATGACGCCGTGCCAGCCGATGCCGTGCTGTTCAATCCCAAACTGAATCTCAGCCTGATTCCTTCGTCGCCCGCGCTGTCCGGCGCGGAAGTGGAACTGGTGGACATAGCACAGCGCGAAGCGCGCCTCAAGACCCGGCTGGCCTCTATGGGCGCGCAATACGATTACGTGTTGATTGACTGCCCGCCGTCGCTCAGTCTGCTGACCGTCAATGCGCTCGTCGCCGCCGAGGCCGTCATCATTCCGGTGCAATGCGAATATCTTGCGCTCGAAGGGCTGGGGCAGTTGGTGCAAACCCTCAACCGCGTGCGGACGGCGATGCACCAAAGCCTGAACGTGCGCGGCGTGGTGATGACGATGTTTGATTCGCGGGCCACGCTGTCGAACCAAGTAGTGGAAGAAGTGCGCAAACATTTCCCCGGCAAGGTGTTCAGCAGCATCATCCCGCGCAGCGTGCGCCTGGCCGAAGCCCCTTCGCACGGCCTGCCCATCTCCGCCTATGCGCCGAGTTCCTCCGGCGGCCTAGCTTACCGCGCGCTGGCGGAAGAATTGTTGAAGGGGGATCAGAAATGATGAATGATGAATGCGGAATCGTTCATCGTTCATCATTCATCATTCATCGTTCCGCATTATGAAGTTCGTCGGTTTTCTCTCCGGCCTCACAGCCGCTTCCGTCTGGGGCGGCATGTACGTCGTCAGCGACGTGGTGCTGAAGACCATTCCGCCGTTCACGCTTCTGGCGATGCGGTTATTTCTGGGCGTTGTTTCGCTGGCAGGAATAGCGTGGCTGGTTTCGACCCGTAACAGCATCCAGAGCGGAGGCCCGCGAAGGGGGGCGCAGTCGAAGGACACTTTCCAACTTACACGCCCGCAACTCTCGGCGCTCATGATCACCGGCGTGATCGGCTACGGCGTATCGCTTGGGTTTCAATTCGTAGGCACGTCGTTGTCCACCGCCGCCAACGGCGCGTTGATTACTTCGGCCACGCCCGCGTTTGTTGCCCTGTTCGCGGTTTGGCTGTTGCGCGAGTCGCTCACGGCCTTTCGCATGGCGGCGCTGGCGTTGGCCACCGTTGGCGTGTTCGTCGTCGTGTTCGATCCCGACTCGATTCGATTGGGCGCGGATGTGCTGTGGGGCAACCTGGCGCTGTTCGGCGCGGCGATCACTTGGGGGCTGTATTCGGTGCTGGTCAAACGCGCCTCGTCTCAAGG
>CAYYCF010000013.1:0-1398 GCA_964470235.1 uncultured Anaerolineales bacterium
TGGTGCCTGTAGCTCAATAGGTTAGAGCGCTACACTGTGGATGTAGATGTTGTGGGTTCAAGTCCCATCAGGCACCCAGATGCAATGAACAATGAACAATGAGAGAATGAACAATGTGCAGGCATTGTTTCATTGTTCATTGTGTCATTGTTCATTAGCAATCTGCCCTCGTAGCTCAATGGATAGAGCATCTGACTTCGGATCAGAGGGTTGCGAGTTCGAATCTTGCCGAGGGCGCTAGACTTGCCCCTGCTTGCCCTGCCATTTTTGGACGCAGATTTTCGCAGATACAAGCTGATCGCAAAACTCCGTCAGCGCGCCTCTGCGTTTATCTGCGTTCTAATTTATGCGCCGCAGCCGTCAACTTCTCTTTCACGATGAGGCCACCCTCCGACTCGAACTGCTGACCACGCCGCTCAACCGGCTCGGCCTCAGCATCGAAGGCGCCCCCCTGCTCGGCGAGGCCGTGCGCGCGGTGAAGGCCGACATGGAACGGATGCGGCTCAACAAACTCAAGCCGTTTTTCTATCTCTCCACCGGATACGGCACTATCGAAGGCACGACCAACATCTGCATCGGCTTCTACGACGCCGACGAGCGCCTACGACAATTGAACAAGGAATATCGCGGCTGGATGTACAGCTACGACGAGGTGGTGGCGACTCTGCGGCACGAGGTCGGCCACGCTTTTGCCTACGCCTACAAGCTCTATCGCCTGCCGGAATTCCGCGAAACGTTCAACGTGCGCGGGAATTACTTTCACACTTATCCGGCGGACAATCGCTACATCTATCGCGTCAACCCGTGGAGCCGCGATTTCGTCAACCCCTCGGGCGACCACTACGCCCAAAAGCATCCCGACGACGACTTCGCCGAAACGTTCACGGTATGGCTCACGCCCCGTATGAACTGGAAGAAGAAATGGCGCAACTACCCCGGCGCGCTTCGCAAGCTCGCCTACGTCGACAAGGTGGCGCGCGAATACCGCCGCCAAGAGCCGCTGGTTGAGAACGTTCCCAACGAGTACGAGGGCATATCAGAATACAACATGACGCTGGGGCAGTTCTTCAAATCGCCCCCCCGCGCTTATCGCAACAAAGCCACCGGCTACGTGGATTCCGATCTCAAAGCGATCTTCCGCGCCAAGCCCAAATCGCGAAACGGCCACAAAGTGGCGCGGGGCTACGTGCACGCCGACAACTTCCTTCAGCGCAACCAGTTAATCATTGTCAACCGAATCAGTCAATGGGTGGGGGTTGATCCGACAGTGGTGAGCGATTTCATTTTGAAATGCCGCCACCGGGCGCACCAGCTCAACCTGTGGGTGAGGCAAGACGAGCGGGAGAAGAAGCTGGTGGAATTTACGACGTACGTCTCGGCGCGGTGCGCGCATTACGA
>CAYYCF010000013.1:1498-19396 GCA_964470235.1 uncultured Anaerolineales bacterium
AGAAGAAGCTGGTGGAATTTACGACGTACGTCTCGGCGCGGTGCGCGCATTACGAAGTATGGGGAACTTACTTTTAGTCTGGTAGTCGGGTAGTCATTTAGTCTAGTAGTCGCGTAACCTGGTGGTTGTCTGGCTGTTTGACCACTCGACCACTCGGCCACTCGACTACTTGACTACTCGACTACTTGACTGCCCGACGACTCGACTACACCCTCATACACCCTCACAATTTTATCGGCCACCAACGGCCAGGCATAACTCTTGGCATACTCCGCCGCTTGCTGGCCCAACTTCTGCCGTAATTCGGGCTTGCTCAAAAGCTCCTGCAAACAATCGCACAACGCTTCCGGGTCGCGGTCTGGAACATGAAAGCCTGTCTCGCCGTCGCGCACCAAAAACGCCAACCCGCCCACTTCCGAAGCGATCACCGGCGTGCCGCAGGCCATGGCTTCCAGCGCCACCATCCCGAACGATTCATAATGCGAGGGCATGATCACGGCCAGCGCTGCCGCGTAATAATTGTTGAGGGCATCTTGATCGCGCTTTCCGAGAAACGTGACAATGTTGTCCAGCCCCAACTCTTCGCGCAAAGTCTTCAGCCGATCCATCTCCGCATTTTCCTGAGCGGCGTCGTCCGAAGGGTCGCCGCCGATTATTGCCAGACACAAATTCTCCGGCATCGCGCCGCGATCCTTCAGCAGCTTCATCGCCCGCAGGAGCGTGTCCGCGCCTTTCAACGGCTCGATGCGCCCCACGAAGAGCAACATCGCGCTATCCTTTGGCGTTCCAATGGCGGCTTTGGCCTCAGCCATCGGGATAGGATGAAACGTGTTCAAATCAACACCAGGCGGGATCACTTCGAGACGACGCGTATCGGCCTGTAACAGAATCTCCAGTTGCGATTTTTCGGCCAGCGTGGCGGCGATGATGCAATCGGCCCAATTGATGATCTGCACTTCGGTGGTCAGACGCAATTCCGATTCGCGCTCGTCCGGGCGCTGGGCTATGCGATTTTTCATCAGCCCCAACGTGTGCGCCATGTGCACGAATGGCACGCCCCAAAACTTCCGCAGTTCGTTGGCCACCACACCCGACAGCCAATAATGCGAATGGATCACGTCGTATTGTAAGCCTTCGAGCGCGGCGAACTCGCGCACGCCGCCCACAAACTCCGGCAAATGGCGGTAGATTTCAGTTTTGGACAAAGGAGCCTCGGGGCCGGTGGGGACGTGCACCACGCGGTTGCCGTGGCCCAGGTCGTGCTTCACGTGCGGCTGGTGTTCGTCCTGCGAACGGGTGAACACATCCACGCCGACGCCGCGCCGCCCCAGCTCGCGCGTCAAATCGCGAACGTAAACGTTCATGCCGCCGGTATCTTTACCGCCGAGCGTTGCCAGCGGGCAAGTATGGACGGAGATCATGGCGATGCGCATAGGGATATTATAGACGGTTGATAGAAAAGATTGGCTCTGGTAGAATGCGCCTCACCGCCACCTTAGCTCAATCGGTAGAGCAATCGCTTCGTAAGTGATAGGTTTCGGGTTCGATTCCCGAAGGTGGCTCAGGTCTATCAACTTTGACGCGCCAGCCTTCATAGGCTGGCGTTTCTACGAATAACAGAGGTATTCACTTTACAATGCAAAGTCGTTATGCTCGTTGGCTCATTCCCATCGTCATCCTTTTCGCCGCCGCGGCCTGGGTGGTCTGGCCGGACAACCCAGGCATTCATTTTACGTCGGGCGGCGCATCTTTTGACCGCGACATCTCCATCCACGAAGGTCTCGACCTTCAAGGCGGCTTGCAGGTTTTGCTCGAAGCCGACCTGCCTGCCGATGCCGCCGTAGATGCCAAAGCCATGCAAGCCACCGTCGGCATTGTCGAAAGCCGCGTCAACGGCCTTGGCGTTGCGGAACCGCTGGTGCAGCGATCGGGCGAAAGGCGCATTGTCGTCGAATTGCCAGGGTTGGCAAATACGGATCAGGCGCTCGCCCTGCTCAAGCAAACCGGCTTGTTGGAATTCGTGGATACCGGCTCCACCGTCGTCCCAGAAGGAACGGTGATTGACACGGATTACACGCCTGGGGCGGCGACCTCCTCAAGCCCGACGGCCACTGCCAGTGAAGCGGTCACTGCCGCCCCCACCGCCGGTGACTCCCCCACCCCTCCGGCGGCCTCGCCGACTCCTGAGGCATCGCCCACGGCAGCCGCGCCGATCTTCCACACGGTGATGACCGGCGCCGATCTCACTACGGCCACCGTACAGACTCAGAGCGGCAAAGTCGTCGTCGCTTTCACCCTCACCCCCAACGGCCAAAAAATCTTCGGCGCATACACCTCGGCCAACGTGGGCAAAATTCTGGCGATCGTGCTGGATAAAGCCGTGATCTCCAGCCCGCGCATCAACAGCGCCATCACCGGCGGCTCCGGCATCATCGAAGGAAAGTTCACCGTTCAAGAAGCAAACAATCTGGCGCTGCAACTGCGATACGGTTCGCTCCCGGTGCCGCTGCGCGTGGCCGAAAGCCGAACGGTCGGGCCGACGCTCGGGCAAGATTCCGTGCGCAAGAGTCAACTGGCGGGTATCATCGGCTTGGCCGTCGTGGCGCTTTTCATGATTGCCTACTATCGTCTGCCTGGCGTGTTGGCCGTGCTGGCCCTGCTCATGTACGCCGCGCTCACATTTGCGTTGTTCAAACTTATTCCGGTCACACTCACACTGCCTGGCATCGCCGGTTTCGTGTTGTCGGTCGGCGTGGCAGTGGACGCAAACATTTTGATTTTTGAGCGCATGAAAGAAGAATTGCGGTCGGGCAAGCGGCTGATCACCGCCGTGGAAGAGGGGTTTCGCCGCGCCTGGCCGTCCATTCGCGACTCCAACATCTCGACGCTCATCACGTGCGTCATTCTGTTCTGGTTCGGGAGTCAATTCGGCGCCAGCGTAGTCAAAGGCTTCGCGCTCACGCTGGCCCTCGGCGTGCTGGTGAGTCTATTCACCGCCGTGACGGTGACCCGCACGTTGCTGCATTCCGTGCTGGACAATATTGATTTCACGGAAAGACATTCTTGGTTTGGAATATAAAAATGACTGACATCGTAGGAAAACGCTATTGGTATTTCGCCCTTTCACTGCTGGTGATTCTGCCGGGCATGATCTCGCTGGCCGTGTGGGGCTTGCCGCTTTCAATTGACTTCACCGGCGGCTCGAAGCTGGAAGTGCAATTCCCCCAAGCCGCCGCCGGGCAAGTGCTGCCCGCGGATATCAACGCCGTGATGGGCACGGTCGGCTTCGGCGATAGCATTGTGCAAACCGCCGAGAACAACATCGTCATTATCCGGTCAAAGACGCTGGACGAGGCCACGCAGGCGGCGGTGTTGGCGGCCCTGCAAGCCAAGTATGGCGAAACGGTGGTGCTCAGTTCCGACAACGTCGGCCCGACGGTCGGCGCGGAAGTGACACAGAAGGCCTCGATTGCCGTGGGCTTGGCCTCGCTCGGCATTTTGCTTTACATCACTTACGCCTTTCGCGGCGTGCCGCACGCGTTCCGCTATGGCGTCTGCGCCATCGTCGCCATGTTGCACGATGTGGCCGTGATGGTCGGCGCGGCCTCCATTTTGGGTCACTTCGCCGGTTGGGAAGTGGACGCGCTTTTCCTCACCGCCGCCCTCACGGTCATCGGCTTTTCGGTGCACGACACCATTGTGGTCTTCGACCGCATCCGCGAGAATCAGCGGATTTACCGCCGCGCCAGTTACGAGGCGGTGGTCAATCATTCCATTGTGCAAACGCTGGATCGATCCATCAATACGCAGCTCACAGTCATGTTCACGCTGTTGGCATTGGCGCTGTTCGGCGGCGTGACCATTCAGCACTTCGTCATCATGCTGTTGATCGGCGTGTTTAGCGGCACGTACTCTTCAATTTTCAATGCCTCACCCTTGCTGGTGGTGTGGGAGAAAGGCGAACTGGGGAGATTGTTCCAGCGTAAAACTGAAGCAGCGGCGTAAGAATAAAAAAGAGCGCCGCGTGTCCTTCGGACACGCGGCGCTCTTTTTTTATTTAGTCAACTGAAGTGTCGGCGGCGGTACGTAAGTTTTGTCAGGATCGTAGACAATGTTGATGCTGCCGTTGCCGTTGAACTTGACGCAGGCGACGAGCGACTGGCCGGTCATGGTGAACGAGCCGCTGCCGCCATAGCGCGCGAGCGAGTACGGCGCGTAGATCAAGCCCGTGACGTTGAGCGACGTGCCGCCGGTCAAGTCAATTTCCACGTCGCTCTGCTCGCAACTGTTGCTTCCGGTGATCTTGTAAATCACAATGTCCGTGTACGTGCATGTCCAGTCGTCGCTGGTGTCGCCCGTGGTCAACCGCGCGGCGTCACAATCCGAGTCCGCGGGCGCGCTGAGCGTGGCATCGCCCTGCCCGGAGAAATCGAGTTTGGCGCTGGACGCGGTCAAATAAATCAGCACGCCCGCGCCGGTGACGCCATTCTGGCCTTGCGAGATCGTACCGCTGACACAATAGACGCCGGAACTCATGATGACGGGGGGGTCACCGGCGGCGGGCTGAAAGCTAGTGTAGGTGCCCGGCCGGACGATTGCGCCGTCGGCGTCGTTCAGTTCAGTCGAAAGGGTGCGCGAGGGTCCGCAAGTGGGCGGCGTAGCGGCGGGGGTATTTTGGATCGGATCTTGCGGCACGGGTGGCACGCCAGTGGTCGGCGCGGGGTTGAAGTTACAGGAAGTGGTGGGCGGCTGTGGCGACGAGGGGCAGCTTGATCCATTGACCCCGCCTACGACGTTGATAGGGTACGACCCGCCATCAGTCCAGAATTGTTCGCCACTGCCCGAGGTGTCAAGGGCGTCACTGCAGCTAGCGTTGACAAACGCGCCAGCGCCGGTGATAGTCGTGTCGCCGGAGGAACCGCCGCCGCGCCCTTGCACACTAATAGTGCTTGAGCCGTCACACCCTGGTTTGAGCGCCGCCAGCGCATAACCGCTCATCAACGGCTGGGGCGCGACGCCGTGCGCGATGGCGCGGGCCGAGTAGACGGCCGGGCCGCCGTAGACAAGGTGTATGAACGCCGTCGGCACGGTTTGAGTCAGAATCACTTCGACGTACGAACTGTCATACCCCGACGGTGGGTTGATCATTGTGATCGTTACGCTATCCTGCCCGTTGACGTAGCCATTGCTGGTCAAGACGGTCGTAGCCCTGGTTTGGCCGAAGCTGCTCCCGGTCCCCTGACTCAGCTCGAGCGCGTAGGCCAGCGCGGCATTGTCCACCGCCGCCTGCCCCCGGCGTTTTTGGGCGTACAAATTCCCGCCGTCAATAGCCAATCCGGCCATGCCCATCAGCACAATCATGCCAAACACCAGAAGCACAATGGCCTGACCGCTTTCAGATTTGCGATGATGAATAGTATTCATGAAAAAGTCCCCCCGATTTGTAACGCGGGCTTCGTAGCGTCGGGCTTTCCAGCCCGCTCAACAAGGCGGACTAGAAAGTCCGCCCTACCTTTCATCGTTTATGGCCCGGCGGAGGTGATAATCGCGACCGACCGCGTCGTCAACGGAAGTGTTTGACTCCCGATAATTCCGCCGACAAACGGCGTCACTAATTGATAATCGGCCGTCATGGTGACGGTGATCAGACTGCCGATATTCGTGTCGCCGTCATCCGTCACTGTGACTGTGGCCGTATTCATGTCAACCAGTGTCCCTGTGGGCGCGGAGTTTCTCACCCTGTAGGTAATATTGTTCGGGTCGGCCTGGTTGGCGCTGGTGCGCCAGATGGGATGCACCGCCGCAAACGACGCGCCTTCTCCGGCGGCGTCTTGCATGGCCAGAAAGGTGAAGAAGGCGCGGCCCAAGTCCAGCATGCCCAACATCAAGATCATGGCGATCGAGACCATGAGCGTGAACTCGACCAGGCTTTGGCCGCGCTCGTTCACCTTTGCGGGCGCTGAGGCATAAACAAAAGAATCGGCATTGGTGTTCATGGGTTTCTCGACAATCTCTTCTTACGGGAACGACACTGTCGTTCCGGTGCAGCCATCGTCGAAGTCAGCTCGCACTGTAAAACTGCCGGATATGCTGAAGTTGAATTCGAGCACCAGGGTTTTAGACGAAGCATCAATAATCCCACGATTGAAAGTGAGACTCCAATTCATGCCAGGCCCAGGTATGGTAGTGGGCGAAGTGCTGTCTGTTGGATCGGCGATCAGATCTTGCGACGGGCCAAAGTAAACTTTGTTGAACTTGTTGCTTCCGGCATCCGGCCAAGTGGCGTTCAGCGTATTGAGCGTGCGTGTCGCGGCGGTGTAATTCGTGTAATCCAGTTGAATCTTCTGACTGCTCGCGCCGGGCGGTGTGATTGATAGCGAACCAGCAAGGACGCAGTTTCGATTGAACCGCGCTGTCACGCTGGCGTTTGATGCCGGCGTGGTCAACGGCGTCGGGTTTGAAGTGCCCGTCACCGCGCCACTCCAACTACTAAAGCTGTAGTTGGCTGCGGGTACTGCTTGAAGTTGAAGTTGCGTGTTGTACGTATATTGATTGGCGCCAGCGCACGCGCCATTGGGGCTGCCGGTTAGGGTGGCATTGATTGAACCGCTCGCGCTCGGCGCCGGGGGACTGCTCGTCGTGTCGGGCACAACAGTCTTCGTCAGCGTGTAGCAATTCGCCGTGAAGTTGGCAGTGACCGATGTGTTGCCGGTGATGGTGAAGTTTGTCGGGTTGGCCGAGCCGGTGACGCCGCCCGTCCACGACGTGAAGCCAAACCCTGTAGCGGGCGTCGCCGTCAATGTGATAGACGTGCCGGAATTGTAGTTGCCGCCGCAATTGGGCGACGGGCTGGCGGCGACCGAGCCGCCGGTTGCGCCAAGCGAGCCGCCGGTGGGGTTGATACCGTTGACGGCAGTCGTCAAGCTATAGCACGGCGTGGCCGTGAAGTTGGCGGTATAGTTCTTGGCCGAATCCATGGTCACAATCAACGGGTTGCTGGAGCTGGTGCTTGATCCTGTCCAGTTATTAAAAATGTAACCCGGATCAGCAGTGGCCGTGAGAGTGACGGACGTGCCGGAGTTGTATTGCGTGTTGCAGTTGAGGCCCGGGCTGGCGCCGGCCGTGCCGCCGGCGCCGGCAGTCAACGTCAGCGTGTAACAAGGCACGACGGCGAAGTTAGCCGTCACCGCCGCGTTAGCGGCCGGCATCGCCAGGGTTCCGGGATTGGTGCTTCCCGTCAAATCGCCGCTCCAATTGGAGAACACGTACCCGGTGCCTGGGCTGGCAGTCAACGAAACACTTTCGTTGTACGTGTATTGTCCGGCGGCACAGCCCGCCGAATTCGTGGGGCTGGCCGAGACCGAACCGCCGCCGCCCGGCGAAATGCTGGTGGTCAATGTGTAGCAATTCGCGGTGAAGTTCGCCGTCACGTTTCTGTTGGCGCTCATCGTGATCGTAGTGGGATTCGTGCTACCACTCAAGTCGCCGCTCCAACTGTCAAAGGTGTAGCCGGTATCCGGCGTGGCCGAAACTGTGACCACGGTATTGAGCATGTATCCACCGGCGCAGTCTTGAGAAGTAGGGGTCACACTGCCATTGGTAGCTGTAATCGTCAGGGTATAGCAGACGACGGATCCGGTGAAAATATTCGGGAAGATACTGCGCGCCGCGGTGAAGGTGAACGTGCGCGAGGAGATCGGCAGGAGCGGCAGGATGGGCGCATAGGTGGCCGTCACGGTGACCACGACGCGGTCGGCGTTGGCAATAGACGGCGAGGGCTGTACGCCTTGCGCGCAGGCGCCGAACGACGAGCCGGAACCGTGATCGTAAACGATGGTGATGTCGGGGTCGGTCAGCGCCGCAAACGCCGAAGCCCGTTTAGCCGAGTCGCGCATGCCGGTGCAATCCAGGAAATAATAGGCCGCGCCGTTGCCGGGGTCGCCCACCACCGAGCCGTAGCGCGCCGCCTCGCGCGCCGCATTCGAGACGCTGTTGTAAATGGAGAGCATCCGCCCAAACTCGATGAGGCCCGCAATCAACAACAACATAAGGGGCAATGTTAGGGCAAACTCTACCAAGCCCTGCCCCCGGGCGCCTCTACGGCGCTCAAACGGCTTTGCAAACTTGCCGGTCAGACGATGCGCGCCTATTAGCATTTCTGAGTTCTGAAGCTTATAGAATTGCTCTTGAAAGACTACGCCGGCCGCGACGATTTGAACCCACGAAGCCACACGAAGGAACACGAAGAATCCTTCGTGAACCTTCGTGCCCTTCGTGGAGAGCCCTGGGTTGCGGCCGGAGGCCGCGCTATGCTTTGCCGCGTCAATTGTTGAGTTCACGTAGGGCCCCTTCGCCAAGCTCAGGGCAAGCGCTGAGCAGGATCAATGCTTTTCCCCTAAAAACCGTCCGTCCGCGCCGGAAGATACGGCCTCACTACCTCACTTTTGGCATAGCCGTCACGGTAAAACCGGAGCGCCCTGCCCGTATCTTCCCGCAGGCTGGGGCGGTACTAAAGTGTGACAAGGCCTGCGCGGCTCGGATATAATGCGGAGCAGTGAGCGAAGCCCCGATCAATCCCCGTCAGTTCTTGCGTTTGGACGCTGAAAAAGAACTAATCACCCGCGCGCAGTCAGGTGACGCGCGCGCCCTCAGCGCGCTTTATCAAGCCTACGTGCAGGCCGTGTATCGCTATTTCCTGATTCGAGTGGGAGAACCGGCGCAAGCGGAGGATTTGACCGCCGACGTATTTCTGCGAGTGGTAGACGGCTTGCCCCGTTACAGGGAGCGCGGCCTGCCCTTCGGTGCGTGGGTGTTCTGCATCGCCCACGCCAAGCTGATCGATCATTACCGGCGGACAGCGCGCAGGCCCGTTGCCAGCCTCACGGAATCCATTCGCGCGCGCAGTCCCTCTCCGGCAGACTGCGCCGAGGCCGGAGAAACGTGGCAGGCGCTGCAATCGGCGCTGACGAATCTGACCGACGAGCAGCGCGACGTGATTCAATTTCGTTTCATCGAAGAATGGAGTCTGGAAGAAACGGCCAGAGCGATGAACAAATCGGTCAATGCGATCAAAGCCCTTCAACACCGCGCGCTGAACACTCTGCGCCGCCGCATGAACGATGAGTCTGATTCGAGTGAACGATCGATATGAGCGAATCCAACACTGACCCCGACCGTTTGGCCCATGCGCTTGATGGCGCGGCCCAAGCCGACTCTGTCGGCGACCTGCGCGAGTTGCTCCGCGCCGCAGACAAAGTGCGGAGCGCGCCCAAACCCGCGCTGTCCGCGGCCGCCGCGGCGCGCATCGAACACGCCGCGCTGAATCGCTTTCGCGCGCAGAGGCGCGCGGCGCGCAGCTCCAACCGCGTTTCATTCACGCAGTTTGCCATCGCGCTCAGCCTGGTGCTGGCGTTGATCATCGCCAGCGCCGGAACGGTGGCCGCGTCGGCGGGCAGTCTTCCGGGCGAGCCGCTGTATCCGGTGAAACGTTTCGTAGAAAGTACGCAGTTGTCGCTTGCCGCAGGAGATCAACGCGCCGCCTTGCACATCACGTTCGCAGAGACTCGCCTGGCAGAGATCGAGGCGCTGTCGAAACGCGGCGGCGTACCACCGGGTTTGATCGACGATCTCGCCGCCGAGACCGAATCGGCATTGACAACGGCTCAAGTTCTGCCGGCCGATCAACAGACCAACGCCTATTCGAATATCGTCAGCATGATCGATCACCAGCAGGCGGTGCTAGCCGCAGTGCAGGCCAAAGCGCCCGAGCCTGCCCAAGCGGCGCTGGCGCACGCGCAATCGGTGTCGGCTAGAGGGAAGAAAACGGCATTGGAGGCAATTCAAAAAATTAAGGAGACGCCGCCCGGTCACCAGCAAACCCCGCCCGGGCAAGCGCGCACACCGCCCGGCCAACAGCGCACGCCCACCGCGCAAAATACGAATACGCCGGTCGCGCTGGCCACCACAACACCGCCGCCGCCCAGCCAAACGCGCACACCGTCCGGCCAACAACAGACGGCGCCAGGCCAACAGCAGGCACCACCCGGCCAACAGCAGACACCACCCGGCCAACAGCAGACACCACCCGGCCAACAGCAATCCCCACCAGGTCAAGAGCAAGCACCGCCCGGACAACAACAAACACCGCCGGGCCAAAGTGGTGACAAAGGGAATGCGGGCGGAGGGAAGCCGTAACCGCTTTTCTTCCAGTGGTTTCTATCCACCAAACCTTCGCTTGATCTCGGCGTCGAACAGCAGAAGCACCACCGCGCCGAAAACTAAGAACGGTCCATAGGGAATCGCCGTGAACAACATGTATCGCCGGCGGAGGGCGGTGAGGATCAGATAGAGAGTCGCCCCCAGCCCGCCCGATAAAATGGCAATCATCAGCGCCAGCACGATCCCCGGCCACCCCACCGCCAGCCCGATCACCCCGGCCAGATTCACGTCGCCGCCGCCGAAGGCCACTTCGCTCAACGGCCGTTTACGGATGCGCGCCACGAGCCGAGTGAATAACTCCCCCAACCAGTAAACCACTAATAACGAGAGAAAACCTACGGCCCCGCCAAGGAATGTCCGCGCCGCGCCGCGCTCCGCCCCAAACAGGCCGTACGCCAGCGCGACGAGCGCTGTCGGAAATACGGTGACGTACAAGATCAAACGGTGCTCCAGATCGATCACTGTGATCAGCAACAGGCATTCCAACAACGCGGCCAGCAAAACGAATCGCGTCGTGGGGCCAAACCGTGCAAACAGGTAGACCCACAAAACTGCCGAAACGATCTCGACGACAACGCGGCGCAAACGGAAGGGCGTGCCGCACTGCGCGCATTGGCCGCGCCCAAGAAGAAACGCTGCCACCGCGCTCCACAGTAGCGGATGATGCAGTTCGCCGCACGCTTCGCAGTGCGGCAACTGCGGGCGAACCCGCCGCGGGAGATCGTCCGCCAGGGCATTGAGCGCCGCGCCGAGGAGGAGGCCGAGGAGAATTAGAGCAAGTTGATTCATGGACGGGAATTATAGCTGTGAAACGTGAAACGTGATGCGTGATGCGTGAGGAGTAAAGTCGAAGGCGGCCACAGGGATCACGAGTCACGCATCACGAATCACATATGCTACAATCCCGCCTATGGCCCAAGGAGCTACCCGCCACTTCCCCGACCGTGATCGGCTCAGCGTCGTCACCGCCGTCATCGTTCTGGCTTACGCGCTGGCGCGCATAGTCGAACTGCCCTCGCGGGCGTTGAGCGCTACGCTGTTCGGGTCTTCAATCGGAATCGAACTGAACGGTCAGGTGATTATCCTGCTGATGGTGGCTGCGCTGATCAGCACCGGGTCGGATACGCTCATCCGCAGTCATCCGGAGTTCGCCCGCGAGTCGATGCGCACTTTCGCGCACTGGATTCTGCCTGGCGGCACGGCGCTGGCGTTGGGCTTACTGCTCAACCTCGCGCCCGTCGGGCCGGTGTGGTGGTTGGGGTTGGCCGTCAGCGCCCTGCTGTTGGTCACGGTGCTGGTCGCCGAATACACCGTCGTGGATCAAAGCGATCCGGCGTATCACGTGGCCGCGTTCGGTTTGACTGCGTTGACCTACATCGTGGCCATGACCATTTTTGGCTGGACGCGATACGTGGGCGCGCGGGCAGCGCTCTCTGCCACGGGCATTGCCCTCGCGGCCGGATTGTTGGCCCTGCGCCTCTTCATTCTCGGCGGGGCCGGGCTCCGGCGCAGCGCCGTGTTCGCGGGCGTGATCGGGCTGGTGTGCGGCGAAGCGATGTGGGCGTTGAACTATTGGCGCGTGACGCCGGTGGGGGCAGGATTACTGACACTGGTATTGTTTTACACACTGCACGGAGTAGCCAACCAGCATCTCACGGGGCAAGTAACGCGGCGCGTCGTCATCGAATACGCCATCGTCGGATTGATCGGCGGGATTGCGGGGTTGATACTGGCCGCTCCGAACTAAGAACTCATACAGGACTTACGCGGTTTAGAACAATTTTCATCACGAATGGCACGAATATGCGAATGACACGAATTTTTCTTTGGTTCTATTCGTCAAATTCGTTCATTCGCGCTATTCGTGATTGAAAAGGGATTGAGTTGCGTAAGTCCAGTCATGTTATGCACGGCAGGACGCTTCGCGTACCGCAGAGATGATTTTGCTGAAATTCTCAGCGCGCTTTGCGTCTGCGCTCTCGGCGGTAAAAGCGCGTAAAGTGAGATAAGAACTTTGCTACGGAGTCGGGGCGACGGCCTGACCGGGAGTTGGCAGAGAGGGGGCCGCTTCAGTGGCCGGGAGAAGTGTAGGAGTCGGCGAGGGGACAGTGAGTATGATCGCCGTCGGAGGAACCTTCGGATTCACCGACCGATAATCCGGCGCGAAGAGACTGATCACAAAGCTGAGGACGACGACGATCCCGAAGATGGAAAGTAGTCGCGAATTGCGCGACGATTTGCGGGCGGAAGATTTTTTGCTCATCACCGCGATTATAGCACGCGGGTAACTGCTACTCGTTGTGGCCGTTCGACTCGGCCGCCAACTTCGCCTCGCGCCGTTTGGCCCGCCAGCCAATCATGCGCTCCGTGCCGTTCATTAACCGTCGAATGTTCGGCCTGAGCGACCACACCTGTAGAATAAAGACCAAAACGCCGTAGGCCACGTACTGCCACGGCCCGCCGAAATACGCCGCCCGCACCGCGAAGACTGCGGTCGCCAACAAACCCACGGACAAGGTCGCCACCGAGGCGAAGCCGATGCCAAACAGAATCGCCGCGCCGGCCGGAAGGATGATGGCGACGCTCCCCACCCACAACCCGATTGCGCCGCCTACCGAGGGCGCGCCGCCGGCCCCGCCTTTCAACTGCCACCGCGTCTTTCCGTCCCCGTCGGTCTCGCGCGCGGCCAAAAAAATCGAATAGTTGTGCCCCAATACGGCGCACGCTCCCGAAAGAGCCTCAGCCCAGTGGTCCCCGCCGGTGAGCGTGCGCGCCAGCCACACCGCACCTGCGCCTTTGAGAATATCTAACAATGCCGTGAGCAGGCCAGGCCCAAAACCGGCGGCGCGCATCACGTTAGTGCCGCCCGTGCGGCCACTGCCCACCGTCCGCACATCGGTTCCGGTAAACAGCTTCACAATGAGCACGCCGAAGGGAACAGCCCCCAGTAAATAGGCGAGTACAAACGACGCGACTACAAAGCCAAAATTCATAGTTCCTCCAAGCACTGATATAAACCCCTGCCCGCGCTCAAAGTTTCAGGTTTCGATCCGCAGCGGAATCTCTTGCGCGCGGCCCTCTTTGATCTCGAACGCTTTGGCCTGCCAGCGGCCGGCCGCATCCGGCGCGCAGATGACGTAGGCCGAGTCGGGGTAATAGGCTTCGGCAATGTCGGTCGCCGAAGGAGAAAGCGGCCCGCCGGGATGCGAATGAAAGATGCCAGCCAAGTCCCATCCGCGCCCTTCTATTTCTTCAATGACTCGAATCAGAGCTTCCGGTTCCATCGAGTAGCGTACCGGACTGCCGGCGGCGTTCGCCATCAAATACACTTTCGTCACCCGTCCGGTCTGCCCGGCCAGCAACCCGCAAGCCTCATTCGGCTTCCCGGCCTCCAAGTGCGCGATGATCTGGCTCAGGTGTGAGGGGGAGAGAATAAGGGCGCCCAATTTCAATCTCGAAACTGCGCGCGAATACGCTGATATTCCCGGATAAGGGTCGAATCGTCGAGGGCTTTTTCAAATTGACGAAGCCACTTGAGCACGTAGCGATCATCCAATATATGGCCCTGTTTCTGAACAACATTGGCAACGTCAATTTGATCTTGCGGGCGCTGAGCGATGATTTTCAAAATAATCAAATCTTCAGCCGAACAAACGCGCGCCTTCTTGCCGGGCGTCAGCTCCAGTGTGTGCGCGCGAGAAATGAGCATTTCGTCAAACGTAGTGTCCGCCAGTTGAATATCTAACCGATTTCCCGCCGAATTCAAAACAAAAATAATGCCATTGGTTCGCAATGCCAGGACCGGATCAGCTTGCAGAGAGTGATAGTCGGGCGTGAGGAGATCCAGCAGACGCTGGTGTTCTTCGCGGTGTAGGAGGATCTTGATGTCCACATCGCGAGTGAGGCGCGCTTTTGCCCAAGCCCCAATTGCCAGCCCGCCAATCAGCGCCGATGGAATGCCTGCTTCGTCCAACCGCCGCTGCAAATCCACCAGCGCGTTCACGAGGTCTTCCATACGCCCCTCCCGTTTCTCATCCACAGCGCGAAGCCGTTCCTGGAGGCGCACCAGCCGAGTCTCGTAATCTTTACCATACAGCGCATCATCACGCGCTAACCAAGATTCAAACTCTGCGCGCAAAGCCAGAAATTCCCGCGCTCCCTGCTCAATAGTCGTTTCCTTGAGCAGCCGGCTTTCCAACGCCTCAATCTCGGCCCAATTCACGTCGCGGATTCGCCGCAAATTGCTCATCTCCGGTTTCATACATCGAATTATACCCGACGCGGCAATTGTTTGTCTTTTGCCGAAGACAGCCAGAAACCCGTTTTCTCCCTGAAAACGGGTTTCTGGGCGCAGGTCGCCGGCCGCCCTTGACAGGCCAATATTTTTAGCCTATCATATACCAGAATTTAGGCTCGCCTAAATCTTTTCTTCGGAGAAATGAAATGGAAATCTCCCACGCCGTCGAAGACTATCTCAAAATCATTTACGAACTGCAAGAAGCCGGCGGCAAAGTGAACACCACCGCCCTGGCCGAAAGGCTGAACGTCGCCCCGGCTTCGGTGACCGGCATGATCAAGAAACTGGCCGAAGACCGCCCGCGCCTGGTCAATTACGAGCGGCATCACGGCGTCACACTCACGCCCGCCGGAGAGAAGATCGCCCTCGAAGTCATCCGCCACCACCGCTTGATCGAACTCTACTTGCACGAAGCGTTGGGCTATTCGTGGGATCAAGTGGACGCCGAAGCCGAACAATTGGAGCACGTAATCTCCGAGGAGTTCGAAGACCGCATTGCGGCCGTGCTCGGTCAACCCAAAATTGATCCGCATGGCGATCCCATTCCGACCAAAGAGGGCGTCATCGCCGCGCCGGCCGGCGAGCGTTTGACCGACTTGACGGCCGGCCAGCGCGGGCGCGTGGCGCGCGTCTCGGACGACGACCCGGCCCTGCTCCGCTACTTGGCCGAACTCGGCATCAAACCCGAAACGGCCATCGCCGTGGTTGACCGGCTGCCATTCGACGGGCCGATGCACGTGCGCGTGGGCAACCGCTCGCCGCAAGCGCTCGGCAAGCAAGTGACCGATCACGTATTTGTGGCAGTGAAGTAAGTTCACCGCAAAGTTTTAGAGAAAGGCTCAATTATCGTATGAGTTCACCGGAAAAAAAACTCAAGTCGTATGGGGTGGCGGCGCAAGTCAGGCCGGGCGATTCCGCCACCGTGCGCGACGCCAAGCACATCCTCTCGGGCAACAGCAAGAAAGGTTGGCTGGCCCAACTGCTGCCGTTCCTCGGCCCGGCGTTCATCGCCAGTGTGGCCTACGTAGACCCCGGCAACTTCGCCACCAACATACAGGGCGGCGCAAAGTTCGGCTATATGCTGTTATGGGTCATCGTGGCCAGCAACCTCATGGCCATGCTCGTCCAAACGCTGTCGGCCAAGCTGGGCATTGCCACCGGCCACAACCTGGCCGAGCAATGCCGCACCCACTTCCCTGCCCCGGTGACGCTGACCATGTGGGTGCTGATGGAATTGGTCGCCATGGCGACCGACCTGGCCGAGTTCCTCGGCGCGGCGCTGGGCTTCAACTTGCTATTCGGAATGCCCCTGTGGCAAGCCGGGCTGCTGACGGCAGTTGCCACCTTCCTCATCCTCGGCCTCGAACGCTACGGCTTCCGGCCTATCGAAGCGGTGATCACCGCGCTGGTGGGCGTGGTCGCCGGAAGTTATCTGGTGGAAACAATATTGGATCGCCCCGATTGGGGGCTTGTGCTGACGCACGCGGTCGTGCCTCAGTTTTCGGGGACCGAGAGCCTACTCTTAGCGGCGGGCATCCTCGGGGCCACGGTGATGCCGCACGCCATCTTTCTGCATTCAGCCCTCACGCAGGACCGCATCGTCGTTCGCGAGCCGGAGCAACTCAAGCGCCTGTTTCGCTTTGAACTGATTGACGTGCTGGTGGCCATGACCGTGGCCGGTCTGGTCAACGCCGCCATGCTGATCATGGCCGCCTCGACCTTTTACTACAAAGGCCTGACGGATATCGGCACGATCGAAGAAGCGCACCGCACACTGCAACCGCTGCTCGGCCAGGCGGCCAGTTGGGTGTTTGCCGTTTCGCTGTTGGCCTCCGGGTTGTCGTCGTCGTCCGTGGGCACCATGGCCGGGCAGGTGATCATGCAGGGCTTCTTGCACTGGCACATCCCGCCGTGGATTCGCCGCGGGGTCACCATGGCGCCGTCGCTCATCGTCATCGCCATCGGTTTCGACCCCACGCGCACCCTGGTGATCAGCCAGGTGGTGCTCAGTTTCGGCTTGCCTTTTGCCATCATTCCCCTCATAATGTTTACGCGGCGGCGCGACATTATGGGGGTGCTGGTCAACAGCCGATTCACCACCGCCGTTGCCAGCGTGGTCGCGGCGATCATCGTGGCGCTGAACCTGTTTCTGCTCTATCAACTCATCTTCGGGGCATAAGGCAATGTTCAAACACCTGTTGATTCCACTCGACGGATCGCGGCTGGCCGAATCGGCATTGCTCCCGGCGGTGTATTTGTCCCGGCGGTTGAACGCGGCAGTGACGCTGCTGCACATCATCGAACAAGGCGCCCCGCGGCAAGTTCACCACGAGCCGCACCTGACCAACCCCGCCGAGGCCCAACAATATCTTGACGCCGTGGCGAGCCGCGCCTTTCCGGAGAACATTGTGGTAAAGCGGCACGTCCACACCATTCACGTGAGCGACGTGGCGCGCAGCATCGCCGGCCACGCCGACGAGCTGGCGCCGGATTTGATCGTGATGTGCGCCCACGGGCGCAGCGGCCCGCGCAACTGGCTGGTGGGCAGCATTGCCCAGCAGGTCATCGGCCTGGCCACAACGCCCGTGCTGCTCGTGCGCTCGCCGGAGGGCGCGGCGCCGCCCCCTTTCAACTGCCGGCGGCTGCTGGTGCCTCTGGACGGGGACCCGGCGCATGAGTCGGTGCTGCCCATTGCCGCGGCACTCGGCGGGTTGTGCGGAAGCACGCTGCACCTCGTGATGGTGATCCCCACGATGGACACGCTCTCCGGCGAAAAGGCCGCCGCCGCCATGCTGATGCCGCAAACAATGAACGCCCTGCTTGAACTTAACCAGCAGAATGCCGACGAATACCTGCGCGGGCATTTGCCGCCGCTGTTGGCGGCGAGCCTCACGGCCACCACCGAGGTGGTGCGCGGCGATCCGGCCGCGGGCATCGTGGAGGCCGCCAAACGCGCCGCCGCCGACCTGATTGTGTTGGGCACCCATCGCAAGGCCGGGCTGGGCGCGTTCTGGGCCGGCAGTGTCGCGCCCAAAGTTTCGGGCCGCACCAAAATCCCTCTGCTGCTCATGCCGCTGCCCAAAGAAAAAACTGGCGACTAGTCTATCGTTACCGCATGACAAACTCCACTTTCGCGAATTACGCGAATGGGGCACGGATCATCTGATCCGCGCTCTTTTGTTTGGGGCCCTCGCGGCAGACCTTTGAGGTCTTGGAGACCGCAAAGGTCTTACGTCTAATCAAGCGGGCTTTTGACGGCGAGGCCGCCACGGTTGAGGGCGTGGGTATAGATCATGGTGATCTTAACACTCGACATCGGTCAGGCTCACCCGTGCCGGCGGTTTCGCGTACCTTGGTATCGCCAGACCGAGCTGATGAGACCG
>CAYYCF010000014.1:0-19189 GCA_964470235.1 uncultured Anaerolineales bacterium
ACATCTCGATCATGATCCGCCGCCGCTGGCGAATCGTAAGATTGCCATCAGGCGCGATCTTCGCTATTGCTGGGGGTAAATTCAAGACTGTCATGCCGTTAATTATAGCGTGGTAAACCGTGGGCGCAATCCATCGCGGATACGATCCGCTCCTACGTTAGACTTTCCGGCGTGAACGCATCCGGTAAAAGTTCGCGCAAAGTCGTTTCGCGCACCACGTCGCCGTTGCTATTGAGAATCAGGATCTTCAGATCGAGGCCGAACTCGGCCAGCATTTGGCGGCACGAGCCGCACGGCGAGCCGCCGTTGTCGGTGACGACGGCCAATGCCTCAAACTGCCGCTCTCCTTCCGACACACCTTTGACCAACGCGGTGCGCTCGGCGCAAATGCTGCTGCCGTAGGCCGCATTCTCCACGTTGATGCCGTCGTAAACTTTTCCGGACGAGGCCAGCAACGCCGCGCCGACGTGATAATGCGAATACGGCGCGTAGGCCCATTGGCGCACGGCCAGAGCCCGTCCAATCAAAGCCTGCCGTGCTTCATCGGTCATCGTCAACTCCATCTGTCTTATCCGTACCTTCCGCTGTCGAAGCCAGGCGATGCACGCGCACCTTGCGGATTCGCCGCCCGGCCACGCTCTGCACTTCCATCTCCAGGCCGTCGGCCTCCACTTGGTCGCCGGGGATCGGCACGCGCCCCAACCGCCCGTAAATGTAGCCGCCCAGCGTATCGGCGTCCTCATTCGGCAGGCGCGACTCCATCAAGTCGTTCACGTCGTCAATGTCAATCCCGCCGTCGAAGACGTACGAATTCTCGTCCACCTTTTGATACGGCAGTTCTTCGGCGGCGTCGTACTCGTCGCGGATTTCGCCGACAATCTCTTCGACGATATTTTCGAGAGTCACCAGCCCCGCCGTGCCGCCGTATTCATCCACCACAATGGCCATGTGGATACGCTGTTGCAGAAGCTCGGCCAGCAGTTTGTCGAGCGTCTTCGCTTCCGGCACAAAGTGCGCCGGGCGCAGCAGTTCGCGCAAGCGGCGAGCAGTTCCGCCCTCTTTCCAAACACGCAACAAATCCTTGGCGTACAACAGGCCGACGATGTTGTCTATCGTATCGTCAAAAACCGGAATCCGGCTGTGCCCCGCCGACAGCACCGCGTCCACCGCCTCGTTGATCGGCGTCCCCACTTCGAGCGCCAGCATGTCAATGCGCGGCACCATCACCTCGCGCGCCAGCGTGTCCGAAAACTGGAAGATGGAATAGATCATCTCTTTTTCCTCTTCCTCGATCACCCCGCCCTCTTCACCCGCGTCCACCATAGTTTTGATTTCTTCTTCGGTGACGATCGGCGGCGGGCGGCCGCCGAGCGGCACGGCGATCAAACTCGAGGCCCACACCGACAGCCGCGCCAACGGCGCGAAGGCCCACTTGACCGCGGCCACCAGCGGCGCGAATCGAATGGCCCAGGTTTCGGCGTCGCGCAAAACTAATGTTTCGGGCAGCATCTCGGCCCACACCACTACCAGAATGGCCGCGCCGCCGGCGATCACGGCCACGGCGATCACCGTCGCCTGCGCCGCCAGCACCGGAGTGCGCCCGAACAGCAGCGCCAGCGGCGGCGCGAACACAAACGTGATCACACCGGCGGCAAAAAAACGGCAGATCGTTTGCGCAAAACGGATGGTAATGATCAACGGCGCAGAGTCGCGCGCGATACGCAGGGCAAACGCCGCCCCGCCCTGGCCGGACTCCGCCATTTGCTCCAGCCGCGGCCGCCGCGCGTTGACGAACGCCGACCGCGCCGCCGCTAACACACTGTCAATGCCGATGAGCGCTAATGTGATCAGCGCATTAGCCGTTAGATTGTCCATCGCTCTTTTTTCGGATGCGCGCCGGGACGCCGACCGCCAATGCGTCGGCCGGGACGTTTTTCGTCACCACCGATCCGGCTCCGGTGCGCGACCGATCCCCCAACGTGATCGGCGCGACCAGCATCGTGTCGCTGCCGATGAAAACATCGTCGCCGATAACCGTTTCGTTCTTTTGCTGTCCGTCGTAATTGCAGGTGATCGTCCCGGCGCCGATGTTCGCGTTCGCGCCGATGCGGGCGTTGCCGATATATGAAAAGTGTCCCATCTTCGCGCCCGGCCCCAAATACGATTCTTTGACTTCGCCAAAATTGCCCATATGCACGCCGCTGGCCAGGTGCGCGCCTCTTCGCAAATGAGCATAAGGGCCGATGTCCACTTCATTCTCGACCGTAGCCTGCTCGATCACCGAGGCCACAATTCTGCACCCGTCGCCGACCGCGCTATCGCGAATCATCGTGTTTGGGCCAATGATACAACTGCCGCCGATCTTAGTTTTGCCGATCAACTGGGTGTTCGGCCAGATCACGGTATCGGGGGCCAGAGTCACGTCCGGCTCGACCAACGTCGTGGCCGGATCGATCATCGTCACTCCGGCTTCCATCCATTCCGTGTTGATTCGGCGGCGCATGATGGCTTCGGTCTCGGCCAAGTGGACGCGGGTGTTGATCCCAATGGCGTCTTCGGGGTCGTCCAGCGCCACGGCGCCCACGCGGAGGCCGCGCCCGGCGGCGACGCCGATCAAATCGGTGAGGTAATACTCGCCTTTGGGCGAAGGAGGCAACCGGGTCAATTCGCTCCATAGAAACTCGGCCTCGAAGCAATACGCGCCCACATTCAATTCGCGGATCGCTCTTTGTTCGGCGGTGGCGTGCGCCTCTTCGATGATGGCCGTCACCGACCCGTCCGCGCCGCGCACAACGCGGCCAAAGCCGCGCGGGTCGTCGGCCAGGACGGTGAGCATGGAGACCGGGCCGGCGTTCGCGCGCCGCAGTTCTGCCAGCGCGCGCAGAGAGTCGACGCGCAGAAGCGGCATGTCGGCGTACCACACCAGAACGTGGCCGCCGCGTTCGCGCAAAATACTTGCGGTTTGCAGAACGGCGTGCGCCGTGCCGAGTTGTTCGGCTTGGATCACGTAACTGCATTGATCGCCGAGCGCCGCCCGCACGCCGCCGCCGTTGCCGATCACGAGCGTGGGCGCGCGGCCGGTCAACGCACGGCCAGCGTCCACCGCATATTGGGCCATAGGCCGCCCGCAAATTGGATGCAGGACTTTCGCCAACGAAGATTTCATGCGCGTGCCCTGCCCGGCGGCAAGGATGACCACTGATAAATTCATAGTCTTTTACCTTTTTCAAAAAACAAATGCGCGAAATCTCACGGACACAGGCCGTCAAATTCCGCGCATCTAAATTCTGCCGACGAATTGAGCCAGTTCCAAATCAGCGTCGTCGTCGTCCATTGCAAACAATTCAGTGGGAAAGCTGGGCCGCGTGGATTCGAACCACGGTCAAAGGATCCAAAGTCCTCTGTGCTACCGCTGCACCACGGCCCAATTTGGCACTGGCGCACATTGTAACACACGGAAAATGGGTTGAGTAGATTCTGGTGATTACCCACAAGTCGTCGTTCGCCCGCAGTTGCACTGCGGGCGCGGGCGGCAGTGCAACTGCCGCCCGAACTTGTGGGTAATCACCACGAGTAGATTGGGTTGACAAAACTTTGGGGCTATTCGTTTTTCTTTGGAACCAAGCCGAGCTTCACGGCTTGCTCAAACGAAAGCGCATTGGCCTGGCCCTCGCCGCCTTCAATCTGAGCGGCGGCGTCCTTCCAGAATGAATCCAGGTCTTGCGGTATGCGCTTGCGGGCGGCGGCGTCGAGCGCGTCGGGGCGCAGATCCTTGGCGGCGGTGGCGGCGGGCATCTGTTCGGGCGCGGGCGCCTGGGCAATCATGCGCTCCAGTGGAATGTCGGCGGCGGCGGCCATGCCGGCCAGCTCGTTCATCATATCGTCGGCGCACTGGCGGCCATAGCGGACTACCGGGCCGATAGCCGTTGCCCCCTTCTCGCCGTCGAACAACATCACCAGCATGTAGAACCGGCCGACGTTGCACATGTACACGTCAAATTCATCGCCGTCAAAGAAATGCAAATTTTGCGACACCAGACCGCCGAGCATACTGCACACTTTCAGCGAGGCGCTGAAGGCCACTTCCATGTACCGTAACACGCCTTCCACGTCAAACGAGGTCACGTCGCCGGCGCGGGCGATGACACGCCCGTCCATGTGGCCCAGATACACTGCCAGGCATCCCAGGTCGCGGCGCAGAGCCGTGAGCCGCTCGGCCAGGCTGGGCGGCGGCGGCAGTTGATCGCCAAGATTCTGTTGAGATTTGCCGAGCGCGTTCAAAACAACCGCGGTGAGTTCATCAATATTGAGGGGTTTGACAAAGAAGCCAACGGGGTTGAGCAGGCGGGCTTCGCGTTCAGCTTCGGGTGTCGGGTTGCCGGTGACGACAATGGCCTGGGCTTCCGGTCGAGAGACGCGCACGCGCCGCATCAACTCCAAACCGTTCATGCCTGGCAGGCGCACGTCCACAATGGCCAAATCAAACATGGCGCGTTGAGCCTCCAGCAATGCCTCTTCAGCCGACGGCAATTCCACGACCTTGAAGTTGCTATCGAGCAACTCAAGAGTCGTCCGCAACATGCGGCTGATTTCACGGTCGTCTTCGACGATCAGGATTCGGGGCGGCATGGGCTACTCTTTTGTTTCGGCCTCTAGCCGTACGACCTCGGCCAGCCGCTCGGGGCCGACGATTTGGCCGAGGGCTTTGAGCCAGTCGAGTTCGTCGGCGAGGAGCCAATCCAATTTGAGCCAGAAGCCGGGTACGGCGGCGGAGCGATAGATGCCATCGTCACCGATGGCGGCGCGCTGGTATTGGCCTCGGCGGTCGAGTTGATAGAAGTCGGCGCGGCGGCGCGCCGCCCGGTAATCTATCACCCAGTATTCCGCCACGCCGCCGGCCTCGTACTCGTCGTATTTGTCCACCCGGTCACGGTGGACGCTGTCGTCGGAGATGACTTCGATGATGAGATCGGGCCGGCCGGCCACGCGCTCGCGAGTGAGGCGGTCGAGGTGATCGTTCGTGAGGAACATCAGGTCAGGTTCGCGCGAGTTGCCGTCCGGCTTGATTTTGAGCTCGAAGGGGGCGAGGCGGAGTTTGCCCAACTTGAAAAGCCGGACGAAAGTGCCCAACAGGGAGTGCAAGAATTCCACCATATTCTGGTGCAGATTCAATGGCGGCATAAATACAATCACCTCCCCCGCCACCCATTCGGCGCGGGTGTCTTCGCCGGCCCAGGCCAGGAACTCTTCGTAGGTCATTGGCAGGCGTTCGGGTTGTGTCGCCGTTGTCTCAACGGGAAGTTCTCGAGTTGTCATCTCGCACCTTCACGCGCCATTGTAACACCGGGGCAGGTCAGGGGCAAATGCGTTGTTGGGACAGACCTGCCGAAGCATAAAAAACGCAGTGCCGCAAAAGTCACTCGGCAAGGGTGTTCCCGCCGCAGTTGCACTGCGGCGGCAGTCCAACTGCCGCCGGAACTCCGGGCGCAAAGCGAGTTTTGCGGTACTGCTAAAAAACGGCGCGGCAACAAAAGAGTTGCCGCGCCGTTGCTTTTCCAATCGGGCCGGGGTCGAGGTTATTCCACCCGCCAACAAGCGACCCAATGATCTTTCGCCACCTCGCGGTATTGCGGCTCTTCATGGGAGCAGTGTTCCAGCGCCACCGGGCAACGAGGGTGGAAGCGGCACCCGGACGGCGGGCGCAGCGGGCTGGGCACGTCGCCTTTGAGAATGATCCGCTCGCGTTTGAGATCAGGGTCGGGGATGGGAATGGCGGAAAGGAGCGCCTGCGTGTACGGGTGAAGCGGGTTGCGGAACAACTCATCGCGCGAAGCCAGTTCCACCACTTTGCCCAGATACATCACCGCGACGCGATCCGAAATATGCTCGACCACGCTCAAGTTGTGCGCGATGAATAGATAGGTCAGTTTGAATTCTTGTTGCAGTTCTTTCAGGATATTGAGCACCTGCGCTTGAATGGACACGTCCAGCGCCGACACCGGCTCGTCGCAGACAATGAATTGCGGACGGAGGGCCAACGCGCGGGCGATGCCGATGCGCTGGCGCTGGCCGCCGGAAAATTCGTGCGGGTAGCGGCGGGCGTGATAATCTTCCAAGCCCACTTTGCGCAGTGTATTGATCACCACGTCAAACCGTTCTTTGCTGTTCTTCACGCCGTGCACCAGCAGGCCTTCGCCGATGCTCTCGCCTACCGGCATGCGCGGGTCGAGCGAGGAGAACGGGTCTTGGAAAATGATCTGCATGTTGCGGCGCAGGGCCTTGAGTTGCCGCGCGTTGGCCGCGAACACGTCCTGATCTTTGAAGAGGACTCTGCCGGACGTGGCCGGGATCAGCCGCAGGAGGGTGCGGCCCACGGTCGTCTTGCCGCAACCGGACTCGCCCACCAACCCGAACGTCTCGCCTTCACGGACGGCGAAGGAAACATCCTCCACCGCCTGGACGTAAGCCACCACTCGCTGGAGCAGGCCGCCCCGCACGGGGAAGTACTTAACCAGATTCTGGATTTCTACCAGATTGGGTTTGCCATTCGTATTCACTGTGTCGAGGGTCATGAACAATTCCTCTATTTGGATGCCTTCAAAGGCGCTGTGTGATCCGGCCCGTCGTGATACAGCCAACAGCGGACGCTGTGTTCTTCGGCCACCGGCTGCAAAGTCGGTTCGACGTTCGGGCAGATCGTCAAAAGATGCTCCACGCGCGCCCGGCAGCGCGGCGCAAAGCGGCAACCTGGCGGCAAGTTGATCAAGTTAGGCACATTGCCGGGAATCACATCCAACGCGTCTTTGACTACGCCCAACACCGGAATGGAACCGATCAGCCCCTGCGTGTAGGGATGCTTGGGCTCGGCAAAGAGCGTGCGCACGTCCGTCTGTTCCACAATTTGGCCGGCGTACATCACGGCCACGCGCTCGGCCATTTCGGCCACCACGCCCAGGTCATGCGTGATGAGAATGATCGAGGCGTTCATCTTCGTTCGCAGGTCGCGCATCAGATCGAGAATCTGCGCCTGAATGGTCACGTCAAGCGCGGTAGTGGGTTCGTCGGCGATGAGCAGTTCCGGCACGCAGGCCAACGCCATGGCGATCATCACGCGCTGGGCCATGCCGCCGGAGAGTTCGTGCGGGTAGGCTTGCGCGCGGCGTTCGGGCTCGGAAATGCCCACCATTCTCAGCAATTCAATCGCGCGCTCCCAACCGGCCTTCTTGCCCAACGCGCGGTGGATGTCCAGCACTTCGGCGATCTGGTCGCCCACTTTGAACACCGGGTTGAGCGATGACTGCGGCTGTTGGAAGATCATGGAGATACGGTTGCCGCGGATATGCACCATGTCGTCTTCGGGCATTTCGAGGATATCTTTGCCGTCGAAAATGATCTCGCCCTCGAGGATTTTGCCCGGCACGCCGATGAGGCGCATGATGGTAAGCGACGTCACACTCTTACCGCACCCCGACTCGCCCACCAAACCGACCACCTCGCCTCGCCTGACGGTGAAGTCCACGCCGTCCACTGCTTTGACGACGCCGTCTTCGGTGTAAAAGTACGTCTTGAGATTTCGAACTTCAAGGATGTTATTGCTGTTGCCGTTTTGACTCGCCAAGATACCCTCCAAGCTTTCCTACACGATGCGACGCGGGCGTTCAAGCGCAGTTGCGATCTGTTTGCTACAACCAATTCTCAAGCGACAAATTGGAAATACGCTCGAAGTGCTTCTCATTGTTTGTCACCAACGCCAAATCATGGGTGAGCGCTGTTGAAGCGATCAGTAAATCAAAATCTTCGATTAACTCTCCGCGTTCACGCAGTTCTGCTTTGATGTCGCCAAATGTTCTTGTAGTTTCTTCGCTGACGCCTAACACCGTCAAACCATTGATCAGATTGTCAAGCGCTTGATGATGTTTCCTTCGCTCTGCCGCACATGATGCTCCGTAGCGAAGCTCGGCAAGAGTAATTACAGAGATGCCAATTTCCTCTACGCCGACGTCAGATAACTTCTTGCGCACGTTTGCCCGACCACGCAGCCAAAAGACGCAGGTATCAGTATCCAGCAAATACCTCATAGTTTAGGTGGCTCACTGCGGGAACGGCGAGACTCATAAATTCGTCTTACCGTTTCTTCTGCCGTTTCCTCATCAGCTCCCCATGCGCCAAACGAAGCCCAGAAACGATCCAGGTTGCGAGACATATCCGCTTTATCCTTGATCGGCTCAAGAAAAGTCACAACGACTCGATAGGGTGGTTTAACCGAAACCGATTCGAGCAGGCGAATGGTGTTCCCATCATAAATGGCTGGCACAGACACGAGAGACATAATTGTTTTTCCTTCGCTAGAATTTTAACACATCGTCTCTCCAAATAAATTTCTCCGTGCTGCTCCGTCAACGACATCTTGACGAATACCGAATGGGGCGGCGTGAGCGCATATTCGTTTCGTATTCGTTGACAGCGATGGGATCAAGATGAATTAGCTCTGCCTTTTTGACGTGCGGCATGGCCTCGTAGCGCCGCTCGAACTCGGCGCGCGTCAGCCGGTCGCCGTTCTCCAGCGGCGGCACGGCCAGCGCTGCCCCGGCCACCTGTTCAAGCCGCCGGACATCACGTACGCGAAGTTCATCCGCTGCCACTTCTTTGGTAGTCATGCATTCCTGGTTCTTGTCGGGATAGCCCGCCGCCTGCAAGGGGCCAGGCTACATTCGTTTCGCCCCTACCCGGCCGGGCAAACGCCGCCGTCGGTCAGTATTCTAAGTAAAGTCTCGTTGGAAGGCAAGTGGAACGCGCCCGACTCGGCTACATCTTTTATTTTACTAAAGACGGCGGCGGAATCGGCGTGGCGGCCCACCAGCGGCACAATGAGTTTATCCGTGTTTGTAAAGTATGGATACTGCGAATGAACGCGAATGGGCGGCGAGTATTTCAATTCGACCATCACCCAAGCGGCGTTCGTCGCATAGTCGCTCTCGGTCACTTCAGACAGCGAAAGGCTGTCCCACCGTTTGGTAGACGAGATCAAGCGGTTGAACTCGGCCACAAAATCGGCAAAGACGGCGTTGCCAGGCTGCAAAACTATGCTGCGCCCGCCGCAGTGCGCCACAACGACCGCCGGTTGTTCGTCAAATTTCGACCAGAACCACAGCGGGTCGCGCGCGCCGAAAGCCGTAGTGAGATAGATCATCGCCACGATGATGAGGACGGCGATAAGCGCGGCCTGTAGTGGGCCGGCGAAAGAATGAGCATTGTTCTTGACCATCGCTCACACGACGTTCACGTTGACGGCGTGCATATCGCTAGTGCCGTCGGGGAACACACCCGACAGGAAGGCGCCTGTCTTCGACTGCCGTCGTCCAGTGCCGTCGGTGACGCGGGCTACCACTTGATATTGGCCAGGAAGTGCATTGTCCCACTTCCATGCCCAAAGTGTCCAGACTGATTCTGTGGGGCCGGGAAGCAAATCGGCAACCTGCCAGGAAGCGCCGCCATCGGCGCTGACTTCCACGCGCCGAACGCCGTTCAGATCCGCCATGGCCACGCCGGTGACGAAAAACGGCTGGCCGGCCGGGATGAATTGATGATTCTGCGGCGTTTCAATCCGCGCGTTGGGTTGGATGAGGGCTTCGTCCGACCAGCCGTCTTTCTCCCACGTGCCTTCCGCGTAATGTTCGACAACGTGGAGGCCGATCACCCACTTGGGCTGTTTCTGCCCATACACGCCTGGGATGAGCGCGCGCACCGGAAAACCGTGAGTCTCGATCAACGGTTCGCCGTTCATTTCGTAAGCCAGAATACTGCGCTCGTGCATCATTTGCTCTAGCGCGACCGTCGTGGTGTACTCGTCTTCGCACGAGAAGCCGACGAACGCGGCGTTGGATTTTAGCGCGGCTCGCTCCAGCACGGCTTTGAAGGGCGCGCTGCGCCAGATGGCATTGCCAATCAGCCGTCCGCCCACCGGGTTGCCAATACATTCTACGGTGTGCATCTGTTCTTGCGGCGCGAATGCCAACAGATCACTCCAAGTCAGGCGCAAGGGTTTTTCCACCAAGCCCGCCACGTCGAGCGCCCAATCATCCAGCACCACGGCGCGCGAAGCGTCGTAGGACTGCACGTAAAACTCCTCCAGCGGTGTCAGCCTGGATGCGCCAAACCCTTCGGGCAGTTCCGCCTGGCCGATGGGCGCCTGATTTGATTCTACAGGCAGTGTGGGCGACGATGTCGAGTGGGAGACCGGCGAGTCGGGCGCGGCGCGTGTTGCCAGGGCAACCTGGGGCGAGGCTTTGCAGGCCGCGTAAACCAGCGCACCCATCCCGGCGGCGCTCAAACGCAAAAATTCGCGACGAGATAGGCGCGCCATCGTTTAGAAAAAGCGAGTTATTTGGGCGACAGTGCAATAAGCACTCGGATATTATCACTGCCCGAAATGCTCTGCAACGTCACCGAAATCTTCTGATCAGGTTTGGAGCGAAGCAGAGTTATCGAATCGCCGAAGCCCGAATCATTTTTGTTGACCCGCTCCCAGCCATTGGCCTCGAGTTGTACTTGATAGAATGTGGTGGCTTCTCCAATCGTGGACTTCGCCTCATAAGCAATGTAGGTGCCATTGAGCGAGACCTGAAGCGATTGGGCGTTATCCAGCATAGGCACATCCGCCTGAATGGTATTGGGGGTTGCCGTGTTGGCGGCCTGTGGCCCTGTCGTGGCCGCCGTTTGGGAAGTCGCCACCGGTTGAGCGGTACCTGCCGGGCCGCTGCAGGCGGCTAACCCCAAGCTGACGATCAATAGCAACCCCATAGTGGTGATCAAGCGTTTCATACTTCGTCTCTCCTTGCCCTCGTATGACGTCATGCTCAACGTTGGCTGGCGGCAATGATCGAGTCGGCGGCGGCACGAACCTGATCGACGCTCACTAACGCAATACCTCCCGGCAGCCATTGTTGGGCGCTTCCCCGAAACAGGAATAACAAGTCAGTATAGTTATAAGAGCCGTCTATGGCAATAAACAAACGCCTGGCTGCCGGAAAGTAATAGCGCGTGTGGATCAGCACTGGCTGGGGATACACCAGTTCTATCGCATAACCTTTGGTTTGATAGAATTCCAGCGTTTCGTTCGCCGGACGCAGGCCCTCCTGATAGCCCACGTGCCTGGGGATTTCGGCATTGGCCGCTTTGACCAACGCATCAAAACCCGGCTGTTCCGTTGTTACCTCGACGGTCTTGCCGTACCGATAAATGATGATATACGACGGCGATTCGTTAAAGACCGGATAAAACCACAAAAGATCGCCATTGCTGTATGCGCCGCCAATCCAAATGACCAGCCCAATAAAAACGAAAGTCACCAGCAGGAGTTGGCTGATATTTGCTTGTTTTGCGGCAACGGCAGACGAATGATCCAAATATCCAGTCACGGGCCGGGCGCCACCGCTATTAGAGTTTGAGGCGCGGGTCCAGCGCATCGCGCAAAGCATCGCCAATGTAGTTGAAGGTCAGCGATGTCAAGAATATGCAGAAGCCGGGGTAAAAGGCCAACCACGGTTGTTGCCACATACGCTCTTGCACGTTTTGGAGCATGTTGCCCCAGGTTGGCACTGGCGGGGTAATGCCAAAGCCGAGGAAAGAGAGCGCGGCCTCAATCACGATGACGGTGCCCAAGCCGAGCGTGAAGTTAACGATGATCGGCGGCATAGAGTTGGGGATCATATGCCGGACGATGATTTGCCAGTCATTCATGCCGAGTGCTCTGGAGGCCTGAGCAAAATCCTGCTCGCGTAGACTCAACACCATGCCGCGCACGAGACGCGTCGCGCCCATCCAGCCGAACACAATCAGCACAAACGAAATGATGAGAGCGTTCGACCATTCATCGGGCAAACCGGGAATAGTAATGCCGCGCAACAAGGCAGAGAAGAAAAGCAGTAACGGCAGGGTCGGCAGGGTGAGCATGAATTCAGTAAAGCGCTGAATAACGCTATCCACCCATCCGCCAAAGTATCCTGAAATCGCGCCGACGAGCACGCCAGTGGTCTCCGACGTAATGTTGACGACCAATGTAATGAAGAGCGAGAGCCGCGCCGCGTACAACAACCGGCTGAACACATCGCGCCCAAGCTCGTCGGTGCCCAAGATATGACTCGAGGAGGGATTGGCGTATTGTGGTCCTACGTTCTGTTGATACGGGTCATACGGCGCGATCCAATTGGCAAATAGCGCCATCGCTACCAGAGTCACCACAACCAGCATACCGGCGACAGCTAACTTATGCCGGATAAATCGCCGGAGTACGATGACGATGGGTTTTTCTTCTTTGGGCGTTAGCAGAGTTTCAACTTGCAGTTCGGCTGCGGACATGGCACACCTCTAATAGCAACCTAACCGAGCCGGATGCGGGGATCGATCACCGTGTACAAGATATCGCCCAATAGGGTAGCCACCACAACGAGAATGGCCGTAATGAAAAGGAGCGCCATCGCCACCGGATAGTCGTTGGAGCCAAGCGAACTGAAATACAAGAAGCCCATCCCCTTCCAGTTGAAGACGGTTTCGGTGATGATCGCCCCGCCAAAAATACCGGGGATTTGAAAGACCACTATCGTCGTCAACGGGATGAGAGAATTCCGCAGAGCGTGTTTCAAAATGACGACGCGCTCAACCAGGCCTTTGGCTCGCGCCGTGCGCACGTAGTCTTGCCGGAGCACTTCCAGCATCGAGGAGCGCATGAAGCGGCTCCATCCGGCCATGTATAAGAGGGACAAGACAACGGTGGGCAAAATGGCGTGGATGAAAATGTCTTGAAATGAGCCCGGCGGGATATTCAATAGGGACTCTAAACTACCCGTTTGCGGAGCCCGCACCAGCATCACATTCCCGGTGGGGAAGTAGGGCAATCCAAACATCCGATACCACGGCGATTGGTTGCCCCCGACGGCGATAATGAGCAATAAGGCAAACCAGAACACCGGCATCGCCGTGCCGAAAAATGTAAAGGTCGTAAATAAATAGTCGAGCCGAGAATATTGCCTGACCGCCGAGAAAATGCCAACGGGGATGGCTATGGCCAGCGACAGCACGGTCGCCGACACCATCAGGATCATCGTGTTTTGTAAACGGTTGGAAATGACGGTGATGACGGGCGAGCCGCGCGCCACCGACCAGGATATGCCGAAGTCGCCACGAATGACGCCTCGACTGCAGGCGGCGGGCTTTTCGCGGCAAATGGGGCGCTGCAGGTCAGCGCGCCCGATGCCGGCTAACCAATCTTCTCCGGTGAGCCACGCCACGAAACCCCAGGCCGGGCCGCGGTGCAACCCAAGATACTCGGCCACTCGTTGAACGTCTTGCTCGCTAAAAGAGGCCTTGCGGTCCTGTATGAGTTTGAGTTCGTCCAGCGGGCCGCCGGGCGCAAGCCATAGCAGAAAGTAAATACCCATGGACGAGCATAGCACCACCAACAGCATTTGAATCGCCCGACGGATGAGGTAGTTGGTCATTGAGGCCTTCCACCACCCTCACCCCGGCGATTCAACTGAGTTGCCGGGGTGAGGGTAAGGGATTTGAAAACTACACCACAAAGGCGGCGGCAGCTACTACTCTGCCGCCGCCCTATGGTCACTTAGAACTTACTCGCCAAAGGCGAAATTCTCGACGTTCCACAGTTCGGAGTTCGCCGTCGCATCCATGATCACGCCGGTGACGCCTGTGGTGGTCACGAGGATCTTGGCGCGGGCAAACAGCGGCAACGAAGGCAGATTGTCGGTAAAGATTTTCATAGCCTCTGCGTGCTTCTGGGCCTTCACGGCCTCGTCGCTCGTCTGGCGGGCCGCGTTGCAGGCCGCGTCAAAATCCGCGTTGGAGAAGCCGGTATCGTTGGCGGCACCCCAGCCGTTCACTTCGTTGGGGACCTGGGAGGTGAGGTACAAGTCGCAGGGCGGCTCCACACCGGTCAGCCAGGCGAATTCGCCCATGTCGTACTGGCGGCCAAACACCATTCCGTCCGGGCCATCGGAGAAGTATTCACCGCCGACCAACTCGATCTTGGTCTCGATCATGCAGTTCGTCTGCAGTTGGCCTTGCACGATCTGGGTCACCTTCTGGCGCAGGGCGTTGGTGCGGGTGCTGTGGACGAAGGAGAACTTCTGTCCCTTGCCGTTGTCGAGGATGCCGTCGCCGTCGGTGTCCGTCCAACCGTTCTTCGCCAACAGCGCGAGGCCGGCGGCCGGGTCGAAAGCGTAGAGGGTGACATTCTCATCGCCGGCGTACAGCGGGTGGTCGGCGGAGGTGTAGGTGTGCTGCACCACCGCAGCGCCGTTGGTGGCCGAGTCGACCACCGCCTGGCGGTCAATGCAGTAGGCGATGGCCTGGCGGATTTCGGGATTGGCGAAGATGGGCGAGCCATCGGCGTTCTTCACCGTGCCGGCAAAGCCTTTGTACGAATCCACCGGCAGGGAGTCGAAGTCAAGGTGCTCGAACACGGTGCCGGCCACTACCTGCGGGGCCAGAATGCCCTCGGCCTCGAACTGGCGGATGAGGGGCAGGGAGCCTTCAAAAGCGGCGTCCTGCGTGCCCAAGTCGCATTCACCCGAAGCCAACTGCGCGATCAATTGGTTGGTATCCGGAACGAAGCGGTAGATGAGGGTGTCCAGATTGGGCAGGCCCTCGGAGGCGCGCCAGTAGGTGGGGTTCTTTTGCAGGGTGATGTGATCGCCGGCCACCCATTCCTCCACGGTGAACGGCCCGAAGGCCAGCGGATCGCGGTTGACGGTCTCGTCTTCCAGCATTTCCGCCGGGGTGAGGGGATTGCTGCCGCCCTCGCCGTAGACGTGCTTGGGCAGCGGGGCAGCAAAGTTCAGGAAGTACGTGCCGTCGGTGTAGCCGGGCAGGCCGGTCCACTTGGCGGTCGTCGCGTCCACGGCCTCAAACGAGGTGCTGCGCTCGATCAGGTACTTGCTGCGCGGGGTATCCGGGCTGGCGGTCACGTCCCACGCGAACACCATGTCGTCGGTGGTCACGGGTGTGCCATCTTCCCAGGTCACGCCGTCCACCAGGGTCCACTGGGCCCACTGTTGAACAGCCTTGGCCTCGCCGCTCTCGTAGGTGATGGTGGTGCCGTCCAACTGGTTGAGCACCACGCCCGCAGCCAGCGGCACCGCCGCGTCGGTGGCGACGTCGTACACCATGTCGCCCTCCTTGACGGTCACTTCGACCTGATCGGCGTCGCCGTTGCCGAATTTAGGCACGGCGGTAAAGAGCACGTTCTGGTAGCCGTAAGTGCGCGTATCAATGCTGCCATCGTAGACGGCTTCGAGCACGGCAGACGTTACCAGAGCCGATTCGGAAAGCGAGTACAGGGTCTGCGGCTCCTGCGCCATGCAGACGACCATGACGTTCGGCTGAGGTTCCGGTGTGGGGGTGACTTCCTGAATCTGGACGACCGGCGTGCCTTCGACGATCACGGTCACCGGCACTTCCACGGTCTGCGGCGCGCAGGCGGCCAAGATGACGCTGGCCAGCGCAAGAATAGAAATTACCGTCCATTTACGATTTTGCGGTTGCATTTTTTTCTCCTCCTCGAGAAATGTAAACGCGGGTTGAAATTCTGTTACGGGACAAGTGATGCAGTTGTCTCTGTCTGTGGCCTTATCGAATCACCTCCCTCATCAGTCTAAATTCAAAAAGAATTCGCGCGTTCGGAGTACAGGCTTCAGCCGGAAAACAACGCTCAATATCCGGACCCGCGGCAAAACTATAACATAGGCAAGTGAGGGCGTCAAGCAAAGTGCGGGTATAGTTCAATAATTAGGGTTACGGGCCGAGGACATTCATCGCTTCCACATTCCATAACTCGGAGTCTTGCGTGGAATCCAAAACAAAGCCTGTGACCGCTGGGCGCGCGACGGCTATCCGCAGTCTGACGAACAACACCAACGAAGGCACGTCTTGCGAAAATATTTTCATCGCTTCGTGATGCCAGTTTTTCCTGTCGTCGGGGTCGAGGGACTCCAAGGCCTTGTAACACGCGGCGTCAAAAGCGGGGTTGAAATAGCCCACGTCATTAGCGCCTTCGGTGGCGCCGCTCGTGATGCCGTATTCGTCCGGCTGCCCGTCACCCGCGCCCGTCCATTCGCGGCTGGTATAAAGCAGGCACGACGGTTCGCCATCCGCCACCCAGGCGAACTCGCCCAAATCGAATCGGCGGCCAAACAGCGCGCCATCGGGGAAGGAGCCAAACAGATCATCGCGTTTCAATTCCTGCGGCGTGAGATCAATGCCGCAGTTGTCTTTCAGTTGCGTTTTCAAGAGCCGGGCCAGGGATTGGCGAAGGGTGTTGCCGGTCGGGCCGTAGTTGTAAATCAACGACAGCTTCTTGCCGCCTTTATCCAGCACCCCGTCGCCGTCCCCGTCTGCCCACCCCGCCTCGTTCAACAACGCCAGGCCTTTGTCGGGATCAAAATCGTAGGTCGCAATATCCGTTGCATCATACAGCGGATGATTGGCCTGGACGTAAACCGACAGGGCTTTGGCCTCCGCGCGGCCATAGAGTAAGCTATCCACCAGCGTGTCCCGGTTGATGCAATAGGCGAACGCCTGCCGCACTTTCACGTCCTGAAACAAGCCGCCGCCTACGATGCCGCCGTAACCGTCCGCCGGACTGATGTTGAAATCCAAATGCTCAAATGTCGGGCCTGGGGCGAACTGCGCGGCCAGCGTCCCCTGCGTTTGCGCTTGCAGGAGCGCGCTGATCTGCGAATCGAAAATCGAAGTCTGCGCGCCGCCCGGCGTGCCAATACCAACGTCGCACGCGCCGGATTGCAATTGGGCCAGCATTTGGCCGCCATCGGGAACGAAGCGATACGTCAACGCGTCGAGATACGGCAAGCCCTCGGAGGCGCGAAAGTAATACGGGTTTCGCGACAGCGTGATGTGATTGCCCGCGACCCATTCGTCGATTTTGAACGCGCCGTACGACAACGGCTTGCGATTCACGTTGTCGTCGGCGGCCATTTGCGCCGGCGTGAGCGCGCCGTACGCGTGCCGCGGCAGCGGAGAAGGGAAGCGCGTGTAATACAACGTGTCTTTGAACCCGGGCAGATACGTCCAGCGGATCGTTTGATCGTCCACCACCGTTGGATCGTCCGCGCGATTGGTCAAAAAGTGATTCGACGCCTGGTTGTCGGGACTCTTGAGGACCTCCCAGGCGAACAAGACATCGTCGGCGGTGAGCGGCGCGCCGTCTTCCCATTTGAGGCCTGGCAGCAACTTGAACGTCACCGTCATTTGCAACGCCTGCACCGGGCCCGCCTTGGCGTCGTAAACCTGCTCTGCGCCCGAGGGATCATAATAGCGCAGCCCATTGGTGAGTGTAGTGAGCCTGCCGGTGGAATCCACGATCTGCTCGCCGTCGCGCACGGTCACTGCCTCCAGCACGGCGTCGCCGTCTTTGAGGCCGGGCAGTTTCTGCAAAATGATCGGCTGGTAATCGTACGTGCGGTGGTCAATGGGGCCGTCGCGCAGGGCTTCGAGCACGGCGGCGCGGGCGAGAATGTTTTCTCTGCTTCCGCCGTTGGCGTATTCATACAGCGAATCCGGCTCATAAGGCATGCACACCGTCAACATTTTGGGAGCGGCTGTGGCAGTGGGCAAGCCGGGCGGGAGCGGCGAGGCGGTGGCCGCAAACGATGGAAGAGTCGGCGCGCCCGGCAAAGCCTGCACGGTCACGTCCGGGAATTGAACGACCGCCGTTGTTTGCGGTGGCGGCGCGCAGGCAGAGAGGAGGAGCGCAGTGAGCGTGATGAGGCAGAGAATTCTTGGCACGTTCGGAAAGTTTTATCACGAATAGCACGAACATGCGAATGGCACGAATTTTTTGTTATTATTCGTGGCATTCGTCCCTTCGTGTCATTCGTGATTGCAGTTGTTTATTGGGCAATCACGCGTCGTATAGAAAACAGGCCGCAGTTTGCGAAGCAGGAGTAGCAACCAACACCGGCGCGCGCTCGCGGCAGATCGGCATGACGCGCGGACATTCGGATTGGAAGGAGCAGCCTTTCGTCACTAGCGCTTTGTCAGGCGTTTCCGAGGCGCGCCCGTCGCCGAGCCACCGGCTCGTGTAGGGATGTTGCGGCGTTTTGAGCACGGCCTCGGCTTTGCCTAACTCCACCAAATGCCCACGATACAAAATGCCGACTCGATCCGCAAACGAGACCGCCGGCTGCGGTTGACCCACAATCCAAATGAAAGCGATGCCGTCCTTGTGCCGCAAGTCGGCCATCAGTCGAAAGAAGGACTCGGCGGCCGGCAGAGTCTTGGCCGGGTCGTCGCAGATGATGAGCGCCGGACGCAGTGTCAACAACCGCGCCAGCGCCACCTGCTGCCGTTGCCCGCCCGAAAGAGTCGTGAGACGCCGGTCGAGCAACATAGCATTCAACCCCACTTGACGCAGGGCTTGCTTCACCGCCACCGTGCGCTCCTCCTCATTCCCGAGGCGTTGGACTCGCATGGGTTCAAACATAACTTCGCCGACCAGACTCTGCGGATTGAGCGCCGTGCGCGGATCGCTGAACAACACTTGCAGGCGGCGGCGCACCGCGCGGAGGGCGTTGTCGTTTTGTTTGGTGAGATCGGACTTCTCAAACAAAATGGCGCCGCCGTTAGGGCGCACCAACAAGGCTAACGTCCTGGCCAGCGTGGTTTTGCCCGAACCTGGTTCTCCGGCGATGGCCAGAATCTCGCCCTGGTTGAGATCAAAACTCACGCCCTGCAACGCCGGAAAAAAAGCGGAAGTCTGCTTGAACAGCGCGCGACCCCGAAGCGGGTATTGTTTTTTGAGAGAGTCGACTTGGAGAAGAGGGGTCACGGCCTCGCGCCCAACGTCACCGCTACCTCTTGCTCCGTACCGTCGCGCAGAACGGTCAGCGTCACCGTCTGCCCCACGCTGGTCTCGTTCACCAGATAGCTGAGCAAATCGGAAAACGTGCGCAGCGGGTGGCCGTCAATAGAAATGATCAAATCGCCGCCGGCGCTCAAGCCTTGGATGGCAGTCGGGCGATCTCCGGCGCGCAACCCGGCCGTATCTGCCGGGCCGCCGGCCGTTACCACCGTGACGTACACCCCCGTTGTCTGCGACAACTTCAACGCTTCAATTTCGGCCAGAGTCAAATCATCTTTGCTTCCAATACCAAGATAG
>CAYYCF010000015.1:0-18811 GCA_964470235.1 uncultured Anaerolineales bacterium
GGATACACCATCCCCCGCGCCCCCGCCGCCGACTCGGCCACCGTGTGGCCGCCCGGATTCTCGGTTCTGCTTGGGGCCGCGTTCAAACTTTTTGGTGAGCGGGCGTTGTATGTGTTCAATCCATTCATCGCGGGTTTGTGTTTGATTGCCACCTATTTTTTCGCGCGCCGTGTCTTCGATCTGCCGCCGTTTTTTGCGCTCTTGGCATCTGCACTCCTCCTCACTTCTCTCGAACAGACAATCCGCCTCTCTATCCCTCTGGCCGATCTCGCCACACAACTGTTTACGACGCTTGCTCTCCTGTTTGCTTTCCCGCGCTCATCCAACCCTGTCATTCCGAGCCATGCCCTGAGCAATGCCGAAGGGGGCGAAGCCGCGAGGAATCTCAATGCCAGCCACGAGATGCTTCGGCATTCCGCGCCTCAGCACGACACGACACTTGGGATTTGGGCATTGGGATTTGGGATTTCCTTCGCCCTTGCCTACCTCACCCGCTACACCCAGCTCCTCCTCGCGCCCGGCCTGCTTTATCTCCTCTTTCAGCGCCGCCGCGAGGCCAATTCCTCACGCCCACCCATTTCCCTCGTTTCCGTGAGTTCCTTGAGTTCCCTCGTTTTCTTCGCTATCACTGCTGCCCTCATCACCCTCCCCGACTTCCTCTACCGCGCCCTCGCCTTCGGCTCGCCGTTCTCCTTCGCTTCGGGCGAACTCGCCCAATTCTCCGCCGCCGACGTTATTCCCGTTACGACCCGTTTCCTGGCCGAACTTGCCGCCGACTTCAACGTCGCCGCGCCGTTGATCCTCGTCGGCGCGATCTACCTCATCCGCCAACAGCGCGGCATCGCCATCGGCCTTGCACTGACACTTGGCCCCGTTATTTTGTTTCACCTTCCCTACCACTACCTCAAACTCCGCGACCTGCTTTTCATCTTCCCTGTTCTCTGCGCCCTCGCCGCCTTCGGCCTCCACCGCTTATCGCTGATCGCCTATCGCCATACAGACCGCGCAGTTGGGATTTGGAATTTGGGATTTGGGATTTTCTTCATTGTTCTTGCCTTCCGCTTTAATGCCCAACTCCCTTTCCTCAACGGCTTCTACACCTACGGCTTCCTCAACACCGAACAGCGCTCTGAGATCGAATCGATAGCCGCATTCACGCCCGCCAACGCCGTCATCGCCGACTCGCTGAACTCCGGCGCAATCGCCCTTTATGCAAAACGCGATACAATCCGCCCAGGCGCATTGCTCCAACCCGGGCGGACGTGGACGGACTCTGAATTCGTCACCTTCGCCAAGTCGTTGCGCGCCGCCGGCCGCCCGCTTTACTTGTTGATGGACAGCGAAGAAATGAACGCGCCCGCCGCCGCATTGAATAAATGCTGCCGCCTCACATCCGTTGCCGAGCTCTACCTTCCGTATTACTATCGCAGTGGCGCGGCGACGAATGAAGTGGTGTTGCTGTACCGCGTTGACGTTGAACATGATCCGTGATGCGTGATCCATAGCGCACGCATCACGAGTCACGAGTCACTATCCCCCATGAACATCGCCTTCCTCGGAAACTCGTTCGCCCGCGATCCGCTCGAACAGCTTTGCCGTTCTGCCGGACACTCGCTTGACTCCGCCGCGCCAGTGGACGTGTTCTTCGATGTCCATCTCGTAGACAAAGACGCCAAGCGCGCCGCCATTGCCGCCTCCGCCGCCGATCTGATCCTCGTTGCCGCCGTGCCGTGTTCGGCCACCGAAGCCGCCTCATGGGCAAAACAACCGGATCGAGTCGTCGGCGTTTCTCCGGTATTCGGCGGCGTGATCGAACTCGCGTCCGCCCTGCAGACTGCGCCCAAAACACTCGACCGCGCCGACTCATTTCTCCGCGCGCTCTCACTCGATCCGGTGCGCGTGGCCGACGGCCCCGGCCTGGTTCGGCTGCGTGTGTTATGCTGTCTTGCCAACGAAGCCGCCTCCGCCGTAGCCGAGGGAGCTGCCTCATCCGCCGATGTTGACACGGCGATGAAGCTCGGCGCCAACTATCCGCACGGGCCGTTAGAGTGGGCAGACATGCTCGGCCTCGACGTGGTGCTGGCCGTTATGCGCGGCCTACAAGCCGAGTATGGCGAAGATCGTTATCGCCCCGCGCCGTTGTTGATTCGCAAAGTGCAAGCCGGACAAAAGTTGAGTACGTGAGTATGGGGGTGTGGGAGTGTGGGGGTAAAACGACTCCCACGTGAAGCGTCCCACACCCCCACACGGGAGGCTTCAATGGATACTGCCACCAAAAAAACCGTTCTACGGATGTTCACCTACGGCCTGTTTGCCGTCACGGTCAACGACAACGGCAGTGGGCACGGCATGTTGGCAAACTGGATCACGCAGATTTCGTTCGAGCCGCCGATGCTGGCATTGGCTGTTGAGCACGACAGCCACATGCGCCGGTTGATTGACATGTACGGCGCGTTTGCGGTGAATGTGCTCGAAAGCGGCCAGCGCGAACTGGCCGGGCAGTTGGGCAAAACATTCGCCAAACACTCGGATAAATTTAAAGGGGTAGTTTGGAAACCTGGGGAGGCGACGGGGTCGCCGTTGATGGAAGTTGCGCTAGGATGGGTCGAATGCCGGGTGGCCGAAGAAATGCCGACAGGCGATCACGTCCTATACGTGGCTGAAGTTGTGGAAGCGGGGGTTCAGAGAGAGGGGGTTTCTCTCACGTTGAAAGAAGCGGGCTTCAAGTATTTCGGATAAAGAATTCACCGCAGAGACGCAGAGTTCACGCGGAGTTTGCAGAGAAACAAAAAAACTCTCTGTGCTCTCTGCGCCTTCTCTGTGTCTCTGCGGTGAAAATCTTCTACCGCGCTCTTCGTATCGCCGATCAAAGCCTGCGCCGAAACTTGGGGTTGGTATGGCGCAAGGGGCATTATCTGAGTCCTGCGGCCCGGACGTTGAGGGAGTTCCTGACGAAGAAATGAGCTTGAGACGCACAAAAGAATGGGCAATGATTCTGCTGGCGCTCGTGGTCGGCGTGGCCTTGCGTTTTCATCAGTTGGGAAGCGCGCCGCACGGCATTTATCACGACGAGGCGTATTACGGCCTCGACGCGGCCAGTGTGCTGGAGGGCGCGCGGCCAATTTTCTTCACCGCCAATAACGGGCGCGAGCCGTTGTACATTTACATGTTGAGCCTTGGCCTCGCCGCCTTCGGGCGCACGCCGTTTGGTCTGCGCTTGGCGTCGGCGATGATCGGCACACTCACGATTCCGGTGACGTTTCTGGTGGGGCGCGCGCTGTTCAATCGCCGCGTCGGCCTGTTGGCAATGGCGATCTGCGCGGTGACGTTTTGGCCGGTGGCTCTCAGCCGCGTCAGTTTTCGCGCCGGGGCGCTGCCGTTGTTTCTCGGTTTGGCAATTGCCCTGGGTTGGCTCGGACTCAAACGGCGCAATATGCTGTTAGCGATTCTCGGCGGCGTGGCTTACGGGTTGGCCTTCAACACCTATACGGCGGCGCGTGTTACGCCGTTGGCGTTTGCGGTATTTATGGTTATTGCCGTATGGTTTTACCGCGGAGAACGCAGAGAGCGCAGAGAGAATAACCATATTAACTCTGCGAACTCAGCGCGCTCTGCGGTGAATGTAAGATGGCAAGAAGTCATCGCCTTTCTCATCTCAACTATCGTCGTCCTCGCCCCGCTGGGCATTTACGCCCTCGCGAACCCGGCACAGGTGTTTGCCCGCGAAGGGCAAGTGTCCATTTTTGAAACGGAGAACGGCAACCCCTTCACCGCATTAGTCAAACACGCCGCGCTCGCGGTTGGCATGTTCGGCTGGCATGGCGACACGATCCCGCGTCACAACTTGCCTGGACGGCCCGTATTCGATCTGTGGACATTTGCGCTCTTCGTGGTCGGACTCGCGCTGGCCGCCATCCGCAGTCGCCGATCACTCCCTTCGGCCTTTTTGATTATCTGGACGGCCGTGATGCTTGTGCCAACAGTGCTGGCCGAAGACACGCCGCACTTTTTGCGCGCCATCGGACTGCTGCCCGTGCTGTGGCTCATTCCGGCGGTGGGCTTTGAGGCGTTCGCAAACGGCCTCACGATTCTTCAAAGACCCGTGAGGCTTGCGCTCGTCGGATTGTTGTTGGCGGCTTCGGCCTTCAACACGGCGCGCGATTATTTCGTCCGCTATGCTTCCGACCCAAACACGGGCTATTACTTTGAATCGGCGGCCACTGATCTCGCGGCGCAGATCAACAACCGAGCGGACTACGCGACACGCATTGATTCCCGTCTGTGGGATAATTTTGCTTCGCTGCGCTTTTTGATCCCGAATCGGAACGGGAGCAGTTTGACGGATCGGGTCCAGTTGGCGGTCTGGCCGTATGAACCGGATGACGTGCGGGCCGCCGTCGTCGATCTGCCACCCAACTCGCTGATCAGCGCCCGCCTGGGCGAACTGGCAAAAGGCGATTTGGAAACGACGCCGTATTCGCTGTATACGTTGTATATTGCGGAACCGGCGCGGGACGAGCCGGTGACGGCGCGTTTCGGAGAAATTCTGGAACTCCGCGCCGCCGACGTTGGCGACGAGGGCGATCAATTTCGCATCCGCCTGCATTGGGCCGCCGCTCATCGCGCGCCAATCAACATTGATTATCATGTGTACGTTCACGTTCTCACCGGCGGCGAGGTGTCGGCTCAAATTGATAGTGAGCCATTGAACGGGTTGTATCATTTCTCGTGGCTGAGAGCAGGCGACGTATTGAATGACGAATTCGTTTTGCCAAAAGGAGAACGGGTTTTGGTTGGGCTATATGCGCCTGACGGCGCGCCGCTGGACAAGCCAGTGGAGTTGAAGTAATCAAATGATGGTTTCGCTTCGTATTCTAAAAATCTGCTTGATCTGCCTCGTCGCCTCGTCGGTTGCGCCTGTGGCCGCCGCGCCGTCTGCCCAGCAAAACCTGCTGGCCAACCCCGGCTTCGAAGGCTCGTACGCAAAACAGTGCTGTCACACCGAGCCGCAATACTTGCCGAATACGCCTTACGACGAAGTTCAAGTCGCGCCAGGTTGGACGGCCTGGTGGCTGGAGCCGGGCGATGCCCAACACCCCACCAACTGCGCCGGTTGCAACTCGTGGCACCGCCCGGAATGGCGCGAGGCCGCGCCCTTCGGCAGCCGCATCCACAGCGGCAGTAACGCCCAAAAATATTTCACCTTCTATTCGGTCCACGAGGCGGGGATGTATCAGCAGGTGACCGGCGTGATCCCAGGCCAGCGATACCGCTTTAGCGTCTACATGCAAACGTGGTCAACAGATGGAGAAGAGCTGACTTCCATCATCAAAGACAACGATCTGGGCATGAAGGTCGGAATCGATCCAAACGGCGGGACGGATGCGTTCAGCAACAACATTGTGTGGAGCGCGCCGTTCAACGCATTCGATAGCTGGGTGCTTTATGCGGTGGACGCCGTCGCTAAAAGCTCCACCATCACGGTCTACACCCGTTCGCAACCACGCTGGGGAGTGGAGCACAACGACATATACGTTGACGACGCCAGCCTGATCGCTGTCGGAGGAAACCCGCCCCCACTGCCCACGTATCCTCCGGCCATCACTCCAGGCCCGGACGGTAAATCGGCGGCGAGTTTTGCAACGGTCAACCCGCCGACGGCGGCGGCTCTCCAACCGAATACTCAACCCACTGCTATTCCAACACAAGGGCCGTCGCTCACCCCCTCGCGGACTCCCTCTCCCACCTGGCCGCCGACCAGCACACCGCTCCCCAACAACGAGGTGTGGTACACCGTTCGCCCGCGCGACACGCTCATCGTGATCGCGTTCTACCACAACACCACTGTGGACGAGATCAAACGACTCAACGCCCTCAACTCCAGCGTCATCTATCCTGGGCAGAAATTGTTGATCGGCTACGTCGCCCCTCAACCCACGGCTACCGCAACACCCGAGTTCACGCCGACTCCTTCGCTCACACCGGAATTAGTTTTACTGCCGACAAACACACTCGCGCCGATCAGTGTGTTACCCGATTACGGTCAACTGTGCGTAGTCGCGTATAATGACGCCAATGCCAACGCCAACGACGACGGCGAACCGGCGCTCGCCGACGCGCGAATTACACTCAGCGTGGGCAGTGCGCCGCTAGATGGCTACGTGACGACCGGCGCTGAGGAATTGCCGCACTGCTTTCCACAATTGCCCCCCGGCGCTTACACCGTATCGGTTGCCGTTCCAGCCGGCTACACAGCCACCACGACGAGCGAATCTACCGTACAGCTTGAAGCCGGAAAAGTGATCACGCTCGTCTTCGGGATAGCTCCGGCGACTACGGCGCCCTTTGAAACAACGTCGTGGGTATCGCGCGCCGGCCAACTGCTTTTGTTCGGCGGATTAGGCATCGTGTTGGCGGCAATAGCCGGCGCGGCTATACTTGTATTGGCCAGAAAAAAATAGACGCGTCTGTGGGTTTGACGTTTGAGTCGTATAGAAAGGAAAACTTGTTATGAAATCACTTCGGATCATTAACGCCCTATCGGTCATCGCCATCATCGCGGCCCTCGGCTTCCCCGCCGTCGCCTGGGCCTCCCCGGCCGATGCACCGAGCGCGCAAACGAATCTACTGACCAATGGAAGTTTCGAATCATCATTCAGCGGCGGCGTCGGCACGGGTTGGGCTAAATGGACTGTTTCCGATGCCGCCGCCACTCCCACAAATAACTGTGGGCGCAAGGAGCCGACGTTTCAACAGATAACGGCCTCCACCGACACACGTCGCGTCAAGGATGGCACTAGCGCCCAACAAATATTGACACCTGTACAAGACCCCGGCTTTGGCTTCTACGGTGGTGTACAGCAGACCGTGAATGGCTTGACCGCTGGTAAAACTTATCGCTTCACCGTTTGGGCGAGTTCATGGTCTAGCACAAATGACACTTCCACTGTCTCGGAAGGAACAGGACCAGTGTATTTTGAAGTCGGCATTGGTCAGGGCGCAACATATGCAGCCGACCCGTCTATCAAACGATCCGGCGTTCAGAACATCAAAGACAACTATGCCCAATTGACGTTGGACGCAGTGGCTACGGGTAGCACACTCACAGTTTTTACGTATGCCAACCCTTCAGCGTGCTCTAAGCATAATGAGGCGTTTTTCGACGCCGCCACGTTGACCGAAGTGGGCGCGTCGGCGCCTGCCGCCACCTCGGCCCCCGCCGTGCCGACGACCACACCGTTGATCATGCCTACCAACTTCCCCACGCCTACCGCCAATGCCGAGGGCAAGATCATCTACATCGTTCAACCAGGCGATTCGATCATTCACATTTGCGCCGTGATCGGGCGCGGCAGTGACGTGCAGTGCATTGCAGACCTCAAACAAATGAACGGCCTGAGCGGCAACACGCTTTCGGTCGGGCAGCAATTGATCATCGGCACCGCGGGCGGCGCGGCAGTGCAACCTACGGCCACCACCGCTCCCACTTTAGAGCCAACCACCGCGCCGACCACCGATGCGAATGCCACCGCTGCCCCGCCGCTGCCGACCACTGAAGGCCAACCCGCTCCCACGCAAGCCACGACGGGCGGCGGCGCGGGTTCGATCTGCGTCAGGTTGTACAACGACGCCAACGGCAATGGTGTGCTTGACACGGGCGAGGGCCTGGTCGCCGGCGGCAACTTTGCTCTGCTCGATCTGGGCGCGAGCATCACGCTGGCCACGTACGCCACCGACGGGGCCAGCGAGCCGTACTGTTTTGAAAACCTTGACAACGGCAATTACCGAGTCACTTCCACCGCACCCGAAGGCTACAAAGCCACCACGCGCTCCGACTGGGATTTGACTCTGGCGGCGGGCAGCACCGCCGTCTTGGACTTTGGCGCGCAATCCACCGGCGGCACGACCGGCGGCGGACAGGCCGCCCCGGCCACCGACAACTCGCGTTTAGTGCGCGCTTTGCTCGCGGCGGTCGGTGTGGTGCTGCTGCTCGTCGCCGCCGGCGTTGCCGGGTTCCTCGTGCTGACGCGCCGACGATAACGGCTTAAGAAAAAACGGCTCTCCCAACTTTGGCGGGATTTTGACTCACGGACTGAAGAAAACACGGACAATTTGCGAATCGCCCGAAAAAGTCCGTGTTTGTTTCTGTCCGTGAGTCAGGGCATTTCCCGTTAAATCCTGCAGAGCCAAAAAAACGCGAGGGCGCGAAGCAAGTCCGGGATAATCAAGATGAAGTTCCGCGCCCGACTCGCACCGATCACGCTCGCTCTCCTGGCCGCCCTGGCCGCGGCGCCGCTGTTCCTCAACTCTGGCTTTCTCAACACGCGCGGCGGCGGCGACAGCCCGTTCCTCCTCTTTCGTTTACAGCAACTTTATACCGCGCTCTCGCAGGGAGTCTTTCCCGTCCGCTGGATGCCCGACGCCGCCTTTGGTTTGGGCTATCCATTTTTCAACTACTATGCCGCCCTGCCGTTTTACGTAGCGGCCCTGCTCCATGCGGCAGGCTCCTCGTTCGTCGTCGCGATCAAACTCACCCACCTGATCGGATTCATCGCCGCCGCGTTGGGCATGGTTGGCTGGATGCGGTCTGCGAATGCCAACGGCGCGGCCTCATGGCTGGCCGCCGCCGCCTACACTTACGCTCCGTTCCATCTCGTGAACGTCTACGTGCGCGGTGATTCACTCGGCGAATTCTGGGCCTTTGCCATCTTCCCGCTCTGCTTGTGGGCCGCCCGCCGCCTCGCCGACCAACCGTCGTATTCTCGCGGCCTTCCGCTCGCGCTGGCCTACGCCGCACTCCTCCTCGCGCACAACATCTCGGCCCTCATCTTCTCTCCGTTTCTTGGATTGTATATTCTGTTTCTCGCTATCACCCATCGGCCATCAGCCATCAGCCATCAGCCATCGGCTATCAGCCATCGGCGCGCTTCACTATTCATTGTTCATTCTTCATTGTTCATTTTCCTCGGCCTCGCCCTCTCCGCCTTTTTCTGGCTGCCCGCGCTGCGCGAAACAGGCTTCGGCCAACTGGGCGCACAAACCACCGGATACTTTCACTACTCAAATCACTTTCGCGGGCGCGACCTCGTTCAACTATCGCCGCTCTTCAATTACGACGTCGGCAGCACCGGCACAACGCCGTTCGCAATGGGATCAGCCCAAGCCGCCCTCGTCGCTATTGGGCTGAATGCTATCTTCTTTCGCTTTCTCAAAACCCTTTTTACGAATACTCAATACCCAATACCTAATACACACACCGCATTCCGCACTCATCATTCCGCATTCATCGTTCTGGGTTTCCTCCTCTCCACTTTCATGATCACCCGCTACAGCGAACCGCTGTGGGCGACTCTGCCGCTGCTCCCCTTCGTTCAATTCCCGTGGCGCTTTCTTTCGGTGCAAAGCGTATTCGCCAGCGCGATCGTTGGGCTTATCCTTCAGCCGCCAAATGATGAAGAACGAATACCCAATACTCAATACACAATACGAGCCCTGTCTCGTGCAACGATCCTTGTATTGGGTATTGGGTATTGTGTATTGAATATTGTTGGTTTCCGCCCCGACTTCATCCCCCTCGCCGACTCGGACGTGACCGCCGGGCGTTTGCAGCTCTACGAATATTTCACCGGCAACATCGGCACCACCATCCGCTACGAGTATTTGCCCGCCTTGACTCAACCGCGCCCGTACTCGTCCGAAGAATTCATTCGCGGCACGGCATCGTTGAAGCTATTGAGTGGCGATGCGGCCGGCTCTCGAATTGAGAAGCGCGCCGCCTCACAAACGTGGTCGGTCACCGTGAACTCGGCCTCGGCCTCGGTGGCCGTGCCACTACTGTATTGGCCAGGCTGGGAAGCCCGCACCGATGGAGAAAAGATTGATACCCATCCGGCAGACGGACTGGGTTGGATGGCGTTCGATCTGCCGCAAGGCGCGCACACGGTTGAACTCAAATTGGGAAACACGCCAACTCGCAATGTTGCCTCAAGCATATCCTTGCTCGCGCTGGTAGTCACAATAGTGACCCTAACCATGTCACTCCGAGCGCCGGAGGCGCGCACGGCGATTGCAAAGTCGCTGTTGGGAGAGCGTGGGAGCGCGTTGCACGCGCGATTGGCGGCTATTGCGCCGGACGGTCGCGGCTACAAGCCGCTCCCACGCTCATTTGGCAGCATTTTTCGGAATGACATTTTTGTCAGAGTTGGCGGAATCGTCATCACGCTCATCGCCATCACCCTCATCGGCCGCGGTCTGAGCGCTCTCGCCCAATCCGGCGGCGCGGCCACGATGGACTTTGATCAACAAGGTTATCTCAGTTCGTCGCCCGTCCGATTCAACAACGGCGACACGCTGGTTGATTACAACTACTCCGCCGAAACATTCGCCCCAGGCGATTTGCTGGGCGTGTCCATGCTCTGGCAGGGAAGCGGGCGCGGCACGTTCGATCTCGCCCTGGTTTCTCCCGTGGAGCATTTGCTCAACCTGCCGGCCACCTTCGCGCAAACGGGCGGCGTGGCCGACGGCGCGGTCGGCGCGGTTTTGCAAATCCCGGCTGATCTGCCGCCGGGTGTTTATCTTTTTCGGCTCAAGCTGACCGAAACCGGAATCAACGCGCCCGCGCTCACTTCCGGCGGCCAGCCGCGCGGCGCGCTGTACTTGCGCCCGATCCGAATCGACCGCGCCCTCACGGACGCCGTCGGCGGCGGCACGGCGATCACTTCGACTATTAACTTAGTCTCCGCCCTCACCACGCAAACCGATTCGTCTGCCGTGAGCATGGCATTGAAATGGCAAGCGACTGCGCCCGTCCCGGCGAATTACGTTTTGGCGCTGCGCTTGCGCGATCAAACCGGCGCAGAACTCGCCGCGCTCGACGCGCAACCAACGGGCGGCATCTACCCGACGAGCGTTTGGCGCGCCGGCGAAATCGTTCCCGATCACTATCGCTTTGATCTGCCGTTAGGTTTGCCGCCGGGAGATTATCCGTTGACGCTCACTTTGTACGACGCCGCCAGCCTCGCGCCGGCGGGAACGGCCACTGTGCCAGTTCACCTTTCTCTGTGGTCGCCGCCACCGGGAACCGAGCCGCTGTATCGTTTCACCGACACATTGGCATTGCACGATGTCCTCCTTCCCGATCAGGCGAAAGCCGGGGATGCTCTCCATTTCGCCGCGCGCTGGAGTTCATTGGCCTCGCTTCCGCAAGATTTGCTGGCCCGTTGGAATTTGATCAACCCCAACGGCGAAGTCACGGCGGTCGCCGACTTGCCGTTGGCCTCCGTTCCAAGTTCGCAATGGGCGGCTGGCGCATTAGTGCTTGGCCGTCCGAGCGTCCCGCTGCCATTTACTGCCAAAGAGGGCGAATACACGCTCAGCGCGCAACTGCTTACGCCGGATGGGACTTTGCTCTCGTCGGCTATCACGGTTGGCAAGGTGCTCGTCACGGCGTCGGATCGCACCGATCAACTGCCGCCGATGCAATTCACATCGGGCGCGGCTTTCGGACCGATCACGCTGGCCGGATACGACCTTGCGCTTGACGCCGAGACACTGACGCTCACACTGCATTGGCAAGCGGCGGGCACGGCGGCGGCAGATTACAAATACTTCGTCCACGTTTTCAATCCGGCGGACGAATCCATCGCCGCCCAGTCCGACTCGTATCCGGCCCTGCCCACCTCGCAATGGTTTGTGGGCGAAGTAGTGAGTGAAAAAGTGTCATTGCCGCTGAACAAGTTGGTATCGGGCAAGTTGTACAATATCGGCCTGGGCTGGTACGACCCGGCCAGCGGCAACCGATTGGGGGAGCGGGTGATTTTGAATCAGGGGGTTATCAAACCATAGGAGAATGCGCCATGAAATTCAGCTACGGAAAAATCTTCTTGCTCGGCTTCGGCTTCTTCGGCGTCAGCGTCATCTGGGGCGTGTACAACGCATTCGTTCCGCTCTTCCTCGCCAACAAGTTCAACCTGCAACCGGCGCTCATCGGCTTCTTTATGACGCTGGACAATATCGCCGCACTGCTCATCCAGCCGCCCTCCGGCGCGTGGTCGGATAAACTGCGGACACCGATCGGGCGGCGGATGCCGTTCATTCTCATCGGCGCGCCGGTTGGAGCCTTGGCCTTCGGGCTGATTCCCCTCGCCGCCGTCTTGCCGTTGTTCGTAGCCTGCACCAGCACACTGCTCCTGAGTATGGCCTTCTGGCGCACGCCCGTCGTGGCTCTCATGCCCGACATCACGCCGTCGGCGTATCGGTCGCAGGCAAACGGCATCGTCAATTTCATGGGCGGCGTCGGGGCCATTGTGTCGTTTCTCGGCGGCGCGGCGTTGTACAAAATGAACCCGGCGTTCCCGTTCTGGATGGGATCGGGGTTGGTGATCGTGGCGGCGGTGTTGGTGTTCATCTTCATCAAAGAGCCGAAGATTTACGAAGCCGCCGAAGCGCAGCCTGGGATGATCGAGAGCCTGAAAACCGTGCTCGCCGATTCAGACAAAAGCGCCCTGCGTTTGCTGTTGGCGATCTTCTTCTGGTTTCTTGGCTTTACGGCCATCGAAGCGTTCTTCACGCTGTACGCGCAGAAGTATTTGGGATTGGAAGAAGCGGACGGCGCGCGCTTGCTCGGCCAGCTTTCGCTAATCTTCGTCATCTTCGCCCTGCCCGCCGGATACATCGGCGCGCGTTTCGGGCGGCGGCGCACCATCGTCACCGGCATTGCGATATTAGGCGTGGCCATGCTGGCGATGTTCTTCACACCGGTGGTCACACTGACGGCGCAAATTACCAAACTGCCGGTGCTGGGCGTGGTGCCGGTGATCGGCTTGCTATTGATGGCCGGCGGCGCGGGCTGGGCCTTGATCAACATTAACTCTCTCCCGATGGTGGTGGACATGACCGACGCGGCGCGGATCGGCACGTACACCGGCCTCTATTACCTGTTCTCCACCCTGTCGGCTATCGCCGGACCGAACGTCAACGGCTGGATCATTCAATTAACGGGGAATTACTACAACGCGATCATGATCGTCGCGCCGATCTTTATGGCCGTGGCGTTGGTGATGATGATCGGGGTGAAACGGGGAGAAGCGGTAGCCACAGCAAGTTGAAACCCATCGAATATCTGATTGGCGGGAAGAACTTGCCCGGCCGGCGCCAGTGGTAGAATCGGACTGTATTCGGACTGTTTTGGAGGATGACGCTATGAGACAAGTGATCATTTACCCTGGCGAAGACGACTATTGGGTAGTCGAATGCCCGAGTTTGCCCGGTTGTATTAGCCAGGGCAAAACGAAAGAAGAGGCTATTATCAATATCAGAGAGGCGATTCAGGGATTCATCGCGGCGTTAGAAGAAGATGGCATTCCGGTCCCGGAAGAGAATTTTGATGCTCCGCGCTCTCCGCGCCCTCTGCGGTGAATTACCCGCCGATCAATAAAAGCGTACCCGCCGCCAAACCCGCCCCCACCGCCGTCGCCAGAAAATTCACCCAATCGTTGTCGAGCCACCTCCAGCCGCGCAACGGGCGCGTCGTCGCGCCACAGCGATGCCGGGGGTGGCGTTCTGTTTCCTTCTGGCATTGATCGCAAAAGAAAATGGATTGCGCCGTTGCGCCGAGCAGGCTGTCGAAGAGGGAAGCTAGCCAACCGAAGAGGGTGATGAGGTATGGGAGTGTGTAGGTGTGGGAGCGAAGAGATGAGAGGGAGGGATCGAGGAGAGTGGCGATGAGGGCAGTGAGGGCGATGAGCAAAGACCCGGCCAGGGCGGCGGCAGTGCCGAGCAAACTGACTCCGCCGGACGTGCCGACTTCGACAATTCGCCCATTGGTGACCAGCCGCGGTGGAGTCGGATTCAATACGCCCAACTCGGTGGCCCAGGTGTCGGCGTTGGCGGCGGCCAGCGCGGCGGCGAAGGCGGCCCACCACGCGGGGTGATGCGTGAACGCCCAGCCGAGGGCGCACAACGCGGCCAGGCCGCCGTTGGCAATCGCCTGCCCAATGTCGCGCTGTGATCCTTTGGAGAATTTCTCGGCTAACGATTCTTTTTGAGATTCTTTGAAACGGGAAAGCGCGCTGGAGGAAATGAAGAAGACGAGGAGCAGAGCCGCGCCGGAGAGTCCGCCAAAGCCGAAAATAATTCCGCCGGTGAGGGTGGCGCCGACGACTCCGCTTTTGCTCAGCGCGCGGCGGCGGTAACCGCCATAGCCGATAAGCGCGGCCAGCGCAAAGCCGATGGACAATTGCCAGATTGACAAATGGTCTTACCGCAGAGAACGCGGAGCGCGCAGAGACCGGCAAGCAAAATGAACTCCGCGATCTCCGCGTGCTCTGCGGTGAATATTTTTTACAGCAAGCCGATGGCCGCCACCCACAAAAGCAATTGCACCAACCCCGACCCCACCCAGAGCAAATACGCCGCGGGGCGCTCGACGCGGCGGACGTGCAGTATTGCGCCGAGAAGGGAATTAACCAGCCACACCAATCCGCCGATGATGGGCAAGATGAACAACCCTCCCGGCGTCCCCGTCCGATCTATTTGGCCCTGGGTGTCGAAGTGCAGTGGAATGATGGCCGGCAGGTTTGGATAACGGATGGCGATGACGATGAGCAGAAGGAATGGAAGGGCGAGGCCGCCCAGCACCAGCCCGCCGGCCCAACGATCGCGCCACAACTCCCAATCGTAAACCGAGGGGTGGTGTGTGGCCGGTTCAACCGGCTCGGTGATGCCTTGCCGTCGTTCGTTCTCAAAGTCTTCGAGGAAGGCCGTGATACTGCTGGGCGAGAGCACATACGCGCCCGAAGCGGTGGCAACCACCAGTTGCTCTGCTTGCGGCGCGGTGGCAAAGTAGCGGATGGCGCCAAACGGGTTAACGTGGCCGCGCCCCACCAGACAACCCGGCCACCACAGGCCCCGCGGCACCAGGCTGGCCGGAATATCTTTGCCCCGAATCACATTGGTGATCTCGCCCATCGGCACGATCTCACGCAGCGGCCCCCACACGATCACCATTGCGTTTTGCGTGACAATGTATTTTGCATTGACCAGCGAGAACGTGCGGTAGCCGAGAAAGGCCAGCGCCGGCAAGCTGAATAGGATCAAGCCGACCCACAGCGGAGTGAGAAGATTGATCGGCGTGCGGTCCAGGATGACGCCAAACAAAACGTCGGCGGCGGCCAGCACGATCATCGCCGTCAGGCCGACGACCAACCCGAGCGCGCGTGGAGGAGTAGACATGGCGATGGACGACAGACGACGGACGATGGACGTCTATCGTCCGTCGTCAGAAAAAGCAAACGCTATGCGGTGATTTTCTCCGTTTCATACACCGGCGCGCACCACTGGCGGTATTTGGGCATGCGCCCGCGCACGACGTTGAAATACAACTCGCGCAGTTCGCTCACCACCCTGCCCATCTTGCCCGCGCCGATAGGCCGGTGATTGACTTTGGTGATAGCGCAGATTTGCACGCCCGTGCCGCTGAAGAACGCTTCGTCGGCGAGGTAGAGTTCGGTGCGGTCAATGGAGCGCTCCACCACTTCGTAGCCCAGCTCTTCGCGAAGCAAGCTGATCACCGTGCGGCGCGTGATGCCTTCCAAAATGTTGTCGGTAATCGGCGGCGTGAACACCGTACCGTCGCGCACCAGGTAGAAATTTTCGGCGGAGCCTTCGCTGATATGCCCGTCTTGATTGAGCACCAGGGCTTCGTCGAACCCGGCTCGCTCGGCGTCGGTTTTGATGAAGGCCGAGTTAACGTACGCTCCGGCGATCTTGCCGCGCGGCGGGATCATGTTGTCGTCCACTCGCCGCCACGACGAGAACGTGACGTGCGCGCCTTCTTCGTTTTTGACGTAGCGGCCAAACGGAACGGAGACCATCGACAGCTCGGGCGTCAGGTCGTGCAAGCGCACGCCGATGATCTCGTCGCTGTAAAACGCCAAGGGCCGGATGTAGCAGTCGGTATGATAGTCTTCAGTGCGCAGAAGCTCCATCAGAAACCTGGTCAGGTCCTCGGCAGTGTACGGGAACTCCATACACAGTAGTTTTGCAGAATTAAGAAATCGGCGGAAGTGTTCCAGCGGGCGGAAGACAAATAACTGTTCCTCTTCCTGATTCCAATAACCACGCATGCCGCCGAATACCGCAGTGCCATAGTTGAGCGCATGGCTCATCACGCCTATTTTTGCTTCGCGATACGGAACGATGCGCCCACCGAAGAAGGCGTAGTTGGGCAGTGGCATAGGTTTATCTCCTTGTGTGAAGTAGATTGAAACAGTAAATTATCAGAACGATTCGATCTTGGATAGGCATTCCGCTTGCCTCTTTTTCGTCAACGGATGGAACGGGTGCAACGGATTTTTATTCATCCGTTCAATCCGTTTCACGCGGAGCGGTTGACGAGGTCTTTGAGTTCGCGCTCCCACGCTTTCAGATCAATCCGCGACGTGAGATCGAGTGACAGCGGCGTGGCCGACACCCTCTTCTGATTGACCAACACGGCCACGTCCGAATCCGGTTCGAGATCTGGCCCAATGACTCGGTCGTAATCCATTTTGCCCTTTGTAGACAGGTCATCGCGTTGCGGTTTGACGGGAAAGAAGTAAGGTTGAAGCGAGAGGCGCGTCACTTGCCAGCCGGTTTCAGTCGTCGCCATCGCCGGCACGTCCACTTTCAACACATTTACGTCCGCCGGGAGTCGCACTTTCAAGAGAAGATCGGCGAAGACGCGGGTAAAATGCGCGGCGGCGGAAAAATCAATGTCATCAGAATGGGAAAGATGGAATTCTTTTGCGGTTTCGAGGGAGACGGCGAGGGCAGGGATTCCAAAAGAGGCCGCCTCCAGCGCCGCGCCGACGGTGCCGGAGATCGTCACTCCACTGCCGACGTTTTCACCGTAATTAATTCCGGACACGACCAGATCGGGCCGGCGCGGCAGGATTTCAAGAATGCCATGCTGCACGCATTGCGCCGGGCTGCCATCCACGGCGTACACTTCCCAATGATCGCCGCCGATTTCGTGGCGATGAATATTAATCGTGCCATCCGTCATCTGCGGCAGACTGCGGCCCGCGCCCGACCATTGTTCGCGCGGCGCGACGACGGTAACCCAGGCCAACTTGGACAGGGACTCGGCGGCGGCGCGCAGGCCTGGCGAACCGATGCCGTCGTCATTGGTAATCAGAATTAGCTTTTCATCCCGATCCATAAATCGGTTCGCCGCCTTAACTCTCTGCCCTCGCTCGCAATACTACCCTGTTATGCAAAAAAGGTCAAAAAGAGGATTACTTTTTTGACGTACAATACTGCCGAGACGTGCCTATTACGTCTCTTTCCTTATGGCCGATTATCTCCGCTGGTTACGGTCTCGCGTGGGCAAAAGAAAAATCATTCTGGCTTACGCCGCCGCGCTCATTCGCGACGACCTGGGCCGACTGCTGTTTCAACGGCGCACCGACTTCAACTGGTGGGGCCTGCCCGGCGGCGTGCTGGAGATCGGCGAATCGTTTTGGCAATGCGCGGCGCGCGAGGCGCTTGAAGAAACGGGGTGGCGCGTGGAGGCCGGGCGGCTCGTCGGGGTCTATTCATCGCCCAAGTACGATGTGCTGTATCCCAACGGGGACGAAGTTCAGCAGTTCACCGTCGCGCTCGAATGTAAAATCGTCGGCGGCGAATCGAAACCCGACGGCGCGGAGACCACCGAGAATCGTTTTGTGGCCGCGAGCGAGTTGAGTGCGCTCGACGTTCCGCGCTGGTACGCCGACATGGCGCGCGATGGTTTTGCGGGTGGATCGCCGCGTTTCGATCCGCCCCAGTACAGATCAGATTCCGACGACGGCTGGCGTTCACTGCGAGCGCTCACCGGCCCGGATCGGCTCATCACCGCCGCGGCGTGCGCAGTTATTCAGGATGAAAGAGGCCGAGTGCTGCTGGGCCAACGGCGTGAAGGCGTGTGGGGCTTGCCCGGCGGCTTGATGGAATTGGGCGAGTCGATCAGTGGCACGATTGTCCGTGAAGTGCAGGAGGAGCTAAGTGTCGAGATCGCGCCACGTAAATTGGTGTGCGCGATCAGCGGGCCAGAGGCTTTTCATACTTATCCCGACGGAAATCAAATTCAACTTGCTTCGGCCGTCTTCAAGGCAGAGATTGTCAGGGGCGATCTTCGGCCCGATGGAGTCGAGATCCTCGACGCGGGCTGGTTCGATCTGGAACACTTGCCGGCGATACCGGCGCGACATCAGAAGTACATCAACGCCGTGCGTGAACTCAACCACAAAGACACGCAGACGCGCCCGTCCGTTCAATCCGTTCCCGTAATCCGTTGACAGCTTTCCCGGGAGTCTAATTTCGTGCTCTTCGCGCCTTTGTGGTAAAACTAACGTAACTGCTCACCGGATAGCATCCTGAGCGGGGCGGCAGTGCACTTCTGCCGCGAAGTCGAAGGATGCGGTTTTCGCGCGTGACCCGCATCCTTCGACTGCGTTCCGCGAACAACACGCGGAACTCCGCTCAGGATGCTTGTCTCACGAGAGCCGTGAACAGTTACAAACTAACTCGAAAGGAAAAAACTCATGTCCCTCAACCGCACCGTCATTCACACCGACTCGGCCCCCAAAGCCATCGGCCCATACTCGCAAGCCATCCGCGCCGGCGATCTTATTTTTGCCGCCGGACAAACGCCGATTGACCCCGCAACCGGCAACCTGGTCGAAGGCGAGATCGAAACGCAAACGCGCCGCGTGCTGGGCAATATCAAAGCCGTGTTGGAGGCGGCAGGCAGCGGCCTCGACAAAGTTGTGAAGACGACGGTCTTTATGAC
>CAYYCF010000016.1:0-13518 GCA_964470235.1 uncultured Anaerolineales bacterium
CCTGCAAGTAGCCGTCGAACATGGCGGGGAAGAGGGTGAAGATTTCGATGCGCATTTTCTTCTGTGAGTTCGCCGGCTAGGGCGCATTCCAGACGCTGACGTTGTCAAACGAAACTGAAAGTTCTCCGGTGCTGACCGCTCTGGCATACACGCCCAGTTTGCCGCTGGGATGGGTGTTGTTGGTGAACGAGGCCAGCAGTTTGCCGTTGGCATAGAAGTCGAAGGCGTCGTCCACGGCGCGCACGGCCAGAACGTTGATCGATCCATTGCCGGTCTGGATAACGGGGTCGGGGTCCAGGCTTATCAATACGGTGTATCTGCCGTCGCTCACTAATTGCGCCCGCGCCCTGCCGTCGCAAGATATGCCGAACAGGTAAAAGTTAGAATCGTCGCGCGCGCGGACTTGCATACCGTAGTGATCGCCCTCGGCGCAATCGGCGGGAGAGACAGCGGCCTCATAATAGAAGTTCCTGACGTACCCCGAGCCGTTGAAGACGTAGGAGAGCGCGCCGCGCTGGACGTAGATGGTCAAGTGCCCATCGCGGATTTCGGAGCGGCTGAAGTTGGTGTAGCCCCCGCCCCAATAGTAGCGCGGCGGGTCGAATGTCTCGGAGAATAGAAGCGCCCCGGCGCCTGCGGGGGCCGTGGGCGCGGGAGTATCGGTGGGAAGCGGGCTGGGCGTGGGGGTGTCGGTGGGAAGCGATGTGGCGCTGGGTGTTGGGGCGAGAGTCGGCGCGGCATCAGTAGTGGCTGTTGGCGCGGCGGTGTTGATGGCGGCGATGGTCGTCGGCAGAGGCTCGGTCTTTGTGGGCAAAAGTGTGGCGGAAACCGAAGCCGCTGGATTGGTGAGCGGCGGCGGTGTCGCCGAAGCAGGGACCGCAGATGTGATCAGCGCTCGCGTCCATAGGATGCCTAGTGCGATCACAACTATGGCGGCGGCCAATGCGATGCCGCCGTAAATAATTGGCCGCAGTCTCTGGTTTCGTTCTGCTGTCGTGATGTAGCGCGGCGGTTTGAGTTTCGCCGCCGCAGGTATCAACGGCGGTTTGAGCGGAGGGGGCACGGTATGGCGTGCGCCGATTGTGGGAGGTTCGTTGTTGAGTTCGGGGCGGGCGGTTCGGGTCTCGGTGAACGGCGGCGAAAAGTTTGAGGCGGCGGGGCGGGGCGGGGCGGCCGGCAGGGGCGTTTCGTCGATTATTTTCGGCGCGGGCGGCTCGACAACAGCGGGCGCAACGGATTCTGCATCGGCGGGCGCGAGGGTTTCTTCGACAATGGGTAACGGTGGCGCGGCGGCAGGCACGCGAGGGGTGTCGCGGGAGTTCCGGCGCTTACGCGGCGTACGGGCGGACACGGCGATGAGCGGCAGAAGTTTGATGTAGAGGTTCGGGCCTACGCCGTCAACCAAGATGAGGTCGCGTACGGTTTTGAACGGGCGGGCGGCAATCATGCGCCGCGCCAGCGCGCGGCCCACGCCGGGCAGTTGGGTTAGTTCTTCTAACGCGGCTGTGTTGAGGTTGACTCGACGAGTGCCTGAAGATGTAGCCATCGTGTACGGGTCAAGGATTGATCTGCCAGGCGGCCAGGTCGTCAAAATCTACGCGCAGGTTTCTGGTTTGGGAGGCCCTAACAAATGCGCCAAACAGGCCTGGCGTGGGGTCAGCCGTCTCTATGCTGGCGACGTATTGATCGTTGACGTAGAAACGCAGTTGCGCTTTTTGTGCGCGGACGGCCAACAAATTGGCGGCCTTTGAGCCAGCCACGATGGTGGGGGTGAAGGTGAAGCCGATCAGATCGTCGTATTGATCGTCGTGCTGCTGGATGACGCGGTATTCTCCGCCGCACGAGATTCCGAAGAGGGTGCGGTCGTTGTTACGCGAGCGAAACACGAGACCGTAGTAGTCGTCTCGCTGGCAAGAGCCCACGTAAGTGTCACCTTGATAGAAAAAGTCGCCGCCTACGTAGCCGTTGGTGGTCCAAGCGATGACGCCGAGCCGTTTCATTTGGATTGAGAGGCGATAGTCGCTGATGATAATGTTGCTAAAGTCGTTCTCGCCGACATTCCAGTATCCGGCCGGATTGAAAGTCTCGTTGAAAAGCTGGGTCCCGGCGCCGACCAGGCCGCTGTTGGGAACGAAGTTTGGCGTGGGTGTGGAAGGGGGCGGACTAGGCGGCGCGGTAATAGAAGCCACGTTGGATGTGGGGGCGGCAAACGACGCGGCGGCTGTAACTACGCGAATAGCCACAGGCGGCAGTGCAGGCTCTGGCGAGGCCGTTACGGTGAGCCTGCCGACGGCGATGACGCCGGCGATAAAACCCAAAAGAGCAATGGCGACTGCGGCTGACATTAACGAGAACACCGTGCGAGGCCCGGCATCGCCGATCTGAAACGCGGGGCGAACGGCGACCGAGCGCGGCCCGATGGCAACGATCTGGGTATCATCACGCGACTCATATGCCGGTTCTGCTTCGACGAAGACGATTCCCGGATCATAGATTACTTCTTCCATCATCACGCGGTGCGATGAACTCGCGCGTTGTGTTTCGTGCCGGGGCGCCGTGTAGTTCGTGATTGTCGCGGGCGGCGGTGTGGAAATGATCGGCTCGTAGGCGGCGCGCGGCGCGGAGAGAGGATGGGGTGTCGATTCGACGATTGGTGTAGGTTTGACGGAACGGCTGTCGAATTGGAGCGGTAGGCGTTCAACCCTTTCGCCGCTGGTGATAGTCTGAGCGGCGATGCTCTCGACGTGTATTGCGGGCGGTTGCGCCTCGGGCGGCGGCGCGCGGCGGGCAGGCGGTGAAACCCGCGTTCGGCGTTTGCGCACCTGGGCGGGTTTGGGCCGTTTGGCCAGTCGGACCGGCGGCCCCACTCTCAGACGCGGCGCGGCGCGGCTGTAGATTTCCGGTTCGATACCGCGAACGTGCAGGAGTTCTTTGAGCTTAGAAAATGGTCGGTGTGCGATAATGCGCCGCGCGAGTGTGGCATTGAGGCCGGACGCGTTTGCCAGCTCTTTGACGGTGGCTGAATTGATGTTCAGTTGGCGGCGTTTCGATGAGTTAGTCACAAAAGAGTTTACGGCGTGAGGCCGAGTTCGGCCAGCGCCTGAAGCGGTGCTTTATAGTAACGATTATAACGCAGCGCGGCCCGCCAGTCAGCAATGGCGCTGTCTTGGTCGCCTTGAGCCAGCCGGGCGCGGCCACGCCAATAATAGACCTCTTCGATATTATTCGCCTGCGCCAGGGTGGAATCGGCGAGGGTGATGACATCGGAATAACGGCCGGCGTTGTAATACGCCTGGTAGGGGCTAAACTGATACCACACCATTCGCCACGGCAACTGCGCTATCCGTGCCTGATCGAACGCGCTGGCGGCATTGGCAGAGTCGCCCAACGCGTTGAGATTGGTTCCCAAGTTAAACCAGGCGAAGGCCAGGTCTTGCCCGCCGAGGGAGGTCGCTTCTTGCCAGGCGAGATTGGCGGCCTGCGCGTAATTGGCTTGCGCGTCAACATCCGCGCCGAGGAGGGCTTGCAGTTCCGCTTGCCGATCCGGCGGGAAGGTGACAATGTAGGTGTAGTTGAAAGCGCGCCAACTTTCGGTGGCCAGGTAATAGGGGAATTGAAAGTTCGGGCCTTGAAGAGAGTCTTGCGTGGTGAAGTTGCCGGCGGCGTCGGAGTAGCCGGTGACAAGAACGTAGTGGCCTTCCCAACCGGCGTCGGTGAGTACGATGCCCTTTTCCAGTATTACCGGGTACCCGGCGGCCACCAATTGTTTGACCAGTTGCAGATTGCCGCCCACGCGCACTTCGGCTCCAAGCCCCACGCTGCGGGCATACGCGGCCAATTCGTCCGGCGAGACATTGCGGTCGTCCGGGTCGGGTTTGAGTGCGGCAGCGGTGTTGGCCTGCGTGCCCTTCCAGCCCCAGTAGTTCAAGTTCATCGCCAAGGTAGCCGGGCCGCAGTTGTTGAGCTTCTGCCAGATGTGAGCGAAGCCGGTCAATTGAAAGTCGCCGGGGATCGGGGTGACAACTGTCGTCGGTGGGGCGGTCGCGGCGAAAGTGGTCTTATCCATGGTTGGGACTGCCGCGGGAATAGACACTTGCGTCAGCACACCTGGCTGCAGTGTGCTGACGGTCTGCGGAGTTGGAACGGTATTTAATTCGGGGATGAGAGCGTGCAATACGTTGACATACGTTCGTTGCGCGCGCCATGCCACACGGTCATAGAAATTGACGCCGATCAAAGACGCGCCCGTTATGAACATGGCGACGGCGAATACGAGCGCGATCTTTCGTGAACGAAACGATCCCGTTTTTGTCATGGCAAGTATTATACCGATGTCGGCGGCGCATTCCAAATGACCAATATGTGGCTTGTGGCTCTCGCAGAAATCCTGGGCTTGGCCAATCCGATGCATGTTCGGCCTGCAACGCGCAGGCAACTTGGCAATAGTCGTGCGTACTGGTATAGTCTGATTTCACCTGGTATGTTTGCGCCCCGCGAAGTTTTGTTGATACTTGCATCGGCCTCGCCCCGCCGCCGCCAATTGCTCGGTTTGATTGGACTGCCTTTTGTGGCCCGCCCCGCCGGGATTGACGAGACGCCGCGCGACGGGGAAAGGCCCAGCGATTACGTGCGGAGGGTGGCGAGGGAGAAGGTGAAAGAAAATCCCAAATCCCAAATCCCAAATACCAAGAAAGCAGGCGGATGGGAATTGATTGTCGCGGCGGACACCGCCGTTGTGATTGACGGCGAGATTTTGGGCAAGCCGCGAGACAGGGAAGACGCGGCGGCGATGTTGAGGAAATTGCGCGGGCGGACGCACGAAGTGCTATCGGCTATTGCGTTGGTGGATGTGCGCGACGGGCAATTGCGCGAGGAGTTCTGCCGCAGTGAAGTGACGATGCGGGATTATTCGGACGACGAGATTGCCGATTACGCCGCTTCCGGCGATCCGCTCGACAAGGCCGGAGCGTATGCCATTCAGCACAACGGGTTTCGCCCGGTCGAAGAATTCGCCCATTGTTACGCCAGTGTGATGGGCTTGCCGCTGTGCCACCTCACGCGAGTATTGCGGAGCATGGGCATCGAGCCGCGTGCCGATGTGCCAGTAGCGTGCCAGAGATTCAATGAGTACGAGTGTCCGGTGCATGCCCAAATTTTGAGCGGTTGTTTTGACAGCGGATGGAGCGGATGAAAACGGATGATCAAAAATATCCGTTAACATCCGTTTCATCCGTTGTCAAGATATGCAAGGCCATCGTGAATCCACAGCGACTTATCTACGCGACACTTCTTATCCTCCTCGCCGCGTGCGGCGGCGCGCCGGCCTCCCTGACGGCTACCCTGCCCGGCCCGGCGGTGTCCGTCACTCTGCCGCCAAACCCGGAAGGCACGGCCGGCGCGTTCCTCAACGCCTGGCAGGCGCGCGATTACGCCGGAATGTACACCTTGCTTTCGAGTCTTTCGCAGGACGCAATTTCCCGGAATGATTTCGTCAATCGCTACGGCGACGCCGCCGCGCAGTTGACGTTGAGCAGCGTTGAAACCGCAGTTCTGTCGTCACTGCAAAAAGAGTTAGACGCCGAAGTATTGTTCCGCGTCACGCTGCGCACCGCGCTGGTCGGCGACATCACCCGCGAGATCACCATGCCATTGCATTACGAAGGCGGGCGGTGGACGGTGTCGTGGGACGACGGATTGATCCTGCCTGAACTCAAAGGCGGCAACTCGCTGTTCATGGATTTCAAGATTCCGGCGCGGGCAAACATATATGATCGCAACGGGCTGGCCTTCGCCGCGCAGACCGACGCCGTTGCCCTCGGTATCATCCCCGGCCAGATCACCGACGAATCTGCGTTATTGAACGAGCTTTCCGACTTGCTGGGCCGCCACCGGGAAGTGATCAAATCTCTGTATCAATACGCCCAGCCCGATTGGTACGTGCCGGTGGGCGAGGCCTCTTCCGAGCAGGTTCAAGCGCGGTACAACGTGCTATCAAGTCTGGGCGGGCTGTCGTTGACCACATATCAAACGCGTTATTACCGCAACGGGGCTCTCGGGGCGCCCCATGCGGTCGGTTACATCTCCAGCATCCCGCCGGAGGCGGCGCAGTATTACGAGTCGTTAGGGTACCGCGGCGATGAACGCGTGGGCATCACCGGGTTGGAAGCCTGGGGCGAAAGGTATTTGGCCGGGAAGCGGGGCGGCACGCTGTTCGTCGCCACGCCGGGCGGGCAAATCGTGGCGACACTGGCCGAGAGCGACTCGGCTCCTGGGCAGGCGGTCTATTCGACTCTCGACCGCGATCTGCAAAAGGCAGTGGCGCAAGCGTTGGGCGACCTGGCCGGCGCGGCGGTCGTGCTTGACCTCCACACCGGAGAAGTGCTGGCCTTTGCCTCCAGCCCGTCGTTTGATGCTAACCTGTTTGACTCGACCAATTACAACTCGTCCATGCTGGGCGATGTTTTGAACAACCCGTATCAACCATTGATCAACCGAGTGACGCAAGGGTTGTATCCGCCAGGCTCGGTGTTCAAAGTGGTAAACGTGTCGACGGGCTTGATTTCGGGTTTGTTCAGCCGCGACACGGTGTACAACTGCACCGGTGTGTGGGACGAACTTGGCCCGAACTTCATCAAATACGATTGGACGGTGTCGCACGACTTGCCGCCGCACGGCGAGATTAATTTGCCGGAAGCGCTGACATTTTCCTGCAACACGTATAACTATCACATCGGCCTCGAGGTCTTCAACAAAGACGCGGAGATGTTGCCGAACATTGCGCGAGCGTTCGGGTTAGGGTCGCCCACCGGCATTGTAGGGTTGTTGCTGACCACGAATGAGGAAGTGGGCGGGTTGGTGCCTGACGCGAAGTGGAAACAGGAAAATATCGGCGAGGCGTGGACGGCGGGCGACAGCGTGAATATGGCCATCGGGCAGGGCTATTTGAAAGTGACGCCTCTGCAAATTGCGAATATTTACGCCGCGATTGGCAACGGCGGCACGCTCTACCGCCCGCAGTTGGTGTCGTATGTGGCCGCGCCCGGGGAAGAACCCGTTTACAAATTCCAACCGGAAGTGATCGGGCAATTGCCGTTGACGCCGGAACAGCTCGACGTGATCCGCGAAGGGTTGCGCGGCGTGATCACGAATCGCAACGGCACCGCGCACAAACGCTTCCTGGGTTTGCAAATTCCGGTTTACGGCAAAACGGGCACCGCCGAGGACCCGGTGTACGGCCGGCCGCACGCCTGGTTTGCCGGTTATACTCAGGCCGGCCGCGACGACAAACCCGACATTGCCATCGCAGTCGTTTTACAGAACCGGGGCGAAGGCTCGGATTGGGCCGCGCCTATCTTCCGCCGTATCGTCGAAGCGTACTTTTATGGCCGGGTGTACACGTTATACCCTTGGGAAGCCGAGATCGGCTTGACGGCCACCGTCACGCCCACGCCGACGGCGACTCCATTTGGCGGGCCGGTGGCAACGGACACGCCGACGCCGTGATAGCCGATAGCTTATGGCAGATAGCCGCCAATCATTGACTGCCAGCCATCAGCTATCAGCTATTAGCGATGGGCTTGTCATCAAAGCCCAATCCGGTTTCTTCACTGTCTACACCGACAGCGGCCCTATCGTTTGCAAACTGCGCGGCAAGCTCAAACAAGAACGGCGCGATTCGGATTTGGCGACCGTGGGTGATCATGTCACCGTGACACGCTTGCCGGACGGCACGGGCGTGATCGAGTCGGTGAGCCAGCGAACGCGCGCGCTGGCGCGGCGCAAACCATTGCCTAAAGGCCGCGCCGCGCGCGGCGAATCAGAAACGGAACACGAGTCGATCATTCTTGCCAACCCCGATCAAGCCGTGTTCGTCTTCGCCTGCGCTCAACCCGCGCCGCGATTGGGGATGTTGGATCGCTTCCTGATCGTCGCCGAAGCGAACAACATCCAGGCCGTGATCTGCGCCAACAAAATAGACCTCGTGTCTGAACGCGAAGCCCGTGACCTGTTTTCGGGGTACGAAGCAATCGGTTACACTTTGATGTACGTCAGCGCCAGCCGCGGCACGGGATTGGATCGACTCCGGGAACAGTTGGCGGGTCGGGTGTCGGCATTGACCGGCCCCAGCGGAGTCGGCAAGTCGTCACTGCTCAACGCCATTCAACCTGGGTTGGGCATCGCCGCGAGAACGGTGAGCCGCGCCACACAGAAAGGCCGGCACACGACCGTGCACCCCGAACTGATCTCGCTGGAAGGCGGGGGATGGGTGGCCGACACGCCGGGGATTCGCGCGTTGGCGTTGCACGATATTGAATCGTTTGAAGTGGACGGATACTTGCCTGACCTGCGGCCGTTTGTGGCGCAATGCGTGTTCAGCAATTGCACTCACACGCAGGAAAGAGGCTGTGCGGTTCGAGCGGCGGTCGAGCGCGGCGAAATTCAGCGCCGCCGATACGAAAGTTTTCTGCGAATTCGGGCCGGACAAACATGACTGCGTTAGTAGAGAGTTCCGCCGGAACGTCTCTGTGACCTACCACAAGTCGGGTCATTAATACCCATTGCGGCGTACTGAAACTACGAATATAATCCTGTGACGGGTGAAGTTGGAGACTCTGGTGTTAAGTTTGAAGGGGATGATGAACTTGGGGGCGATAGCGCTGGCGACCGGTCTGGCCGCTGTTATGCTTATCCTTGCAGTTCCGGTCGCCGGGACTCTGGCGCAGACGGGGGGCGAACGGTATTTCGACGAGACAAGTCATTGGGTGCGCGGGCCGTTTCTGGTCTACTATGATGCGCACGAGGGTTCGGCAACTTTCGGCTATCCCATTACCGACGACTTTGTGGATGAGAATGGGCAGTTGGTGCAGTATTTCCAACGCGCTCGCCTGGAATGGCACCCTGAAGCGCCCGAAGGCCAGAAAGTTCAGTTGGGCGATTTGGGCGAAGAGTTAGGGTACGCTCGACCGCCCATTCCGGCGAATGAAATCCTGTCGGCCAACAAACTCAACTGTCGGTATTTCCCCGAGACCGGCCATTCCGTGTGCAACGCATTTCTCACTTATTTTCGGGACAACGACGGATTGACAGTGTTCGGGTATCCGATCAGCGAGTCCGTGATCGAAAACGATTGCATCGTCCAATATTTCCAGCGGGCGAAGATGGAATGGCGCCCCGAAATGCCCGCCTTTCAAAAAGTGCAGTTAGCTTCGATTGGCCTGCTGGCGTTCGATTACTTGAAGATCGACCGCAGCTATCTGGAGCCCAGGAACCTGCCGGGCGAATTGCGCGCCGTAACGCGCCTTAACGTGCGCGCCTCGGTGAGGTTTGCGGTGACCGGCCGCGAAGGGTCGCAGACGATTTACATCTTTGCCAGCGATCAACTCGGCACGCCGCTGCCAGGCGCCTCCGTGACGGCTACCCTGCACTCTGTCTCCGGCGATCAAACGTACACTCTGCCGCCGACCGATTCGCGCGGGGTCGCCGAGTTGGTGATTCCGTTTGGTCAAACTAAACCAGGGGATAAAGTCTTGATAGACGTCACAGCCAATTACAAGTCACTCAATGGCCGCACTCGCACGTCGTTCTTGCCGTGGTGGTGAGTGTGGAGGATTGATGTTGGAGATTGGATGTTGGAGGCCACGTAACTTGCAAGCCTAACTTCCAACCTCCAACCTCCAACTTCCAACTTCCAACTTCCAACTTCTAACTTCTAACTTCTGACTTCCGGCTTCTCCTCTTCTTCCTCGTCGTCTTCCCAACCGATAATCCAAACGCACAGGCCGGCGACCAACACCGTGGCGACGATCAGCGCTGCCCATTGACCCGCCAGCAGGCCCACGTCGCGCGCTTCGTAGCTGATGATGGCGACCATGCCGGCGGCCAGCACAGTCCACGCAGAGAATTTGGGGTGGGCTTTAACCCATTCGGTAATATTGTTCATAGTGCCTCTTAATGCCTCTCATGGATTCCGATCCAAGATACTGTGCGGACCGATGTTGCGGAAAACACAGATACGCTCGCCCGTTGTGGGGTCGGGGACGTATTCAAACGTAAAACGATATTTCCGGCTGATCCGGCCTTCCCAGATATTTGGACGACCAACCATCTTTTTGACACCAAGCGAAGGGTGAGAAGAGTCTTTCTGAAATTGATTAAAGGCTTTAGTAGCCAACTCTTGCACATCCTTCGGCAAGCTAGCAAAAGCTTTCCGAAACACCCCCGTCCGCCGGTATTTCATTCGTCAGATACCACGGCCTGCAGATCGGCAATCAAATTATCCATTGTGTCAAAATCATCGAACTGCCCCGATGCCAACTGTGCATCGGCTTCCGCCTCTGCTGCTTGCCATTCCGGCGTCCAATACCACTCCTGATCAGCATTGACAATTTCGTCCCAAAGCGCAACTAACTTCTCGGCTTTTTCCCAAGAGCGCGTGACGACGAGGGGGAGTAACACACGGGCCAGGCGGGCAAGGTCGGCGTCGGGAAGTTCAGTCAGTGAAGCTGGATTTCTCATTGCTCGGGGCTCCTACCGAGATTATACGCCAAGATTGCTATACCGGCCTCAACACTCGATCTTCACGCAGTTTCTTGAAAAGGACGACCGTGCCCGGCGGTTGCGATTCTTTGGCCGCCTCGCGCCAGGCCGCAATGCCGATAGTGGCCGGGTCAACGGCTTCGTAACCGGCCACGTTGAATACTGCCGCCGCGCTTTTGTGGACGGCCGGAGGCACAAAAAGAAAGGCGGCCTCGCTCTGCAGTTCTCGGGAAGCGGCCTCAATGGAATCAATGAGCGGCCCCAGCACCAAGTCAGCCGGGATGTCGTCGAGCAAATAAAAATCGTCCACCCGCGCCACCAAGTTCTCAACCTGCCACCCGGCCAGCGCGCCGATGCCGCTGTTGACCTGCGCCAGCAAATACGCCTTCTGCCCGAAGGCTGCCATCACGTCGGCGCGTTCAAGCGGGCGAGTGTTTTTCGAAGCGGCAGTGATGAAGGCGGCAATGGCCGCCCCGTCGGCGGGCTGGCTGCGGCGGACGGTGATGTTGAGCATCTCGCCCGGTTTGGCAATCGCCGGTATGGGCGCCGCCGCCATCGCCGATTCGCGCGCCTCCTCTTGCGGGCTTTCGACCAGACGCGCCCAGGCCGCTTCCACTTGAACCCAGGTCGCTTCGTACGAGCCGTCGTTTTCGATGACCGCCGCGGCCTTTCCGATTTTTTCTTTTTGCGACGACTGCGCGGCCATGCGCTGTTTCGCCTGCTCGGCGGTGAGGCCGCGCTTTTGCATCAGCCGGTTCGCCCGCACTTCGTCGGAAGCATTCACCACCCAAATTGAATCACACAGCGGGGCCAATTCGCCTTCGAGTAGTTTGATCGCCTCAATAACGATCACGCGCTGGCCGGCGCGGCCGGCCAGGATGTTCACCGCTTGCCGCACGATAGGATGGATGATCGCTTCGAGCTGCGCCAGGGCTTTTGGATTCGTGAAGGCAATGTTGCCCAACGCCTGCCGGTCAATTTGCCCGTCTGCGCCGATGATAAACTGGCCGAAAGTCTGCGCCACCTGCGCGTACGCCGGGCCGCCCGTGCTCATCGCCTGGTGCGAGAGGCCGTCGGCGTCAATGCCGAACGCGCCGAGATGTTCGAGCATCTTGCGTACCACGCTCTTGCCGGTGGCAATGTTGCCGGTGAGACCGATAACGTATTTCCCGGGCCAAGAACTCATGCGCGGTATTCTAGCTTCCGTGAGGGCGATAGTCAATCCTGCTCAGCGTTTCGCCCAATAGACGTTGTTGCCTGCCGCTACGAACGTTTCTTTGTTCGCGCCAATGGCCAGGGCGGAAACCTGATCGGGCAGGCTTGCGGCGGAACGGTACTGTCTCTGCAAGACGAGTTTGAGGCTGAGTTGATAGGCGGCGCCGGACGATACGTCGAACAAATACAGAGACGGTTCGGGCGGGGGGTCGTAAAACAACTGGCTGGCCGTGCCCACGTCGTCCAGCCGTTCTCCGCTGGCATGGCCGGTGCGGGTGTCGGTGAACAGCGCGTTCTCGACGCAGTTCGACTGCAGCGTATTCGGGTCGCGCGCGCAAAACGTCAGCCGCCCGTCGGCGCGCAGAATGTACACGTCGCCCTGGGCAATGGTGAAGCTGGCGGCGGTGGAAAGATCGGGCGTGCCGCCGGTGAAGTATCCTTTGGGCCGCTCCGAGAACACGCCGCCTGGGCGGTCGTACAGCCAGATTTCGTTTGCGCCAGGATCGAAGATGTAAAGCCGGCCGGCGTAAATTTCGATGGCGCGCGGGCTTTTGAAACCGGAGTCGGGCGGGATGAGTTGTGAGGCTTCCGGCGGGGTGCTGTCCGGCTTGCAATACATCAGCACGCCGTCGTCGTCTAACGCCAACAGCGCCTCCTGGCCGACGACGTTGGGTGTGTTCAGCCAGGCAATGTCTACAATGTGATCGATCACGAACGAGCCGACCGCGCCGCCTTCGCATTGGAAGCCGCGATCAATGGTGAATTTGTTTGATTCGGTGAGGAGGGCGCGATAGATGATCTGGTGGGCGGAGTCGAGCGCGTACACTTCGCTCCCGTTAACCACCAGGCCGGTGAGTTTGGCGGTTGGACTGAAGCCGCCAGGCACGAGCGGCTCGAAAAGGAGTCGCTGAATATTTTCCAGCGCGTCAACGGCTTGTTGCGCTTCCGCTCTCAGCGCCGCCGAGTCCGGCTGGCCGGGGTAAATGGCGTCGGCTTGATCGAGCCAGGCGATCACGGTTTCCCAGTGCGGGCGGGCGGCGAGCGGATCGGGCGCGGTGCGCGCCAGCCCGGCCTCGAGGCGGGCTGAGGCCATGTAATCTTTAAATTGCTGATCGCGCCCGCGTTGCACGTACACCACGCCGACAAAAAGTCCGATGATGACCGGCAGTAAAACGGCGATGGCGATCAAAACGGAGTTCGGGATTCGGAGTTGTGTGTCGGGGCTCAGGAGGCCTTCGGGCAAAAGACGGCGCAAGGCGGCGTTGCCCGAACCGGAGACAGACTTGCCCAGCGATTCCGATTTATCTTTCATCCACTCGTCGGCGTTGTTGAGCGGCAGGTTTGCGAACCACTCGGCGACGGCGGCGCGCGCATTGGCAATGCCAGCCCGCACTCGCGCGCCGAACGCGCGACCCTCTTTTGCTGCAACGGTCTCCGTTTCTTGCTCGACCGCTTCTTCGTCTTCCTCGAATTCGTAGACGTGATCGCCGATGAGGACCGGGGCGGCATTGTCGGGGAGGGTCTCAGACCCGCCCGCACTTGCTGGCGCGGGGGGCGGCGTCACGGCGGCAACCTCGGGGCGGGGCGGGAGCTCGGTCGTAGGCGGCGAGTCGGCCGCCATGTCCGTGTCGCCCATCGAAGACGAGGCGCGCACGCGGGCGATGATCCCGGCCAGCGAAGAGTTGTCTAGCTGGCGTTCCGGATCGACCGGATCGGGCGCGGGGGCGGGTGGTTCGGGAAGGGGCGCGGGCGGGCGAATCGGCGCGG
>CAYYCF010000016.1:13618-18712 GCA_964470235.1 uncultured Anaerolineales bacterium
AATCGGCGCGGCGATTATCGCCGCGCGTCCTTTCGTCTGCGCTGCGCCTTCGGCGACGAAGCGAATGATCATCGCTAACGTGTGGGCGCTCGATCCGGCGGCGCGCGTGAGCCGCGCAACGGCAGATTCTAAACCGATGTTGGGCAGGTTCGTCATGGTGGCCGCTTGCCAACCGGAAGGAAGAGCCGACGAGAGGAGCAAATAGTCGGAGGCGGCCAGCGCCGTGTGGAAGTATTGCACGTCGAGCGATTGGCTGAGGCCGAGGAGGGGCAGGGTGTTGCTTTCGGGGAAGCGCTCGACGATATTTGGATGGAGTACAATGGCCTCGCCAGGCCCGGCTTGCGCGATGTAAAGGTCTGCGCCGCGCAAGACGGCCAAGCATAATCCGCCGGACAGCGTCGCGCCAGGTTTTTGGGTGCGATTCAATTCGATCAGTCTGGTGTTGACGGCGGCGAAGGCGGCGCGCGCGGCGGCGGTGACCGAGCCAGGCGTGCCGAAGTAGGCATTGGCGGCCAGGTCGATCAATTCCGCCGGTGTGGCGGGCGTGAGGTGCAGGGCCAACAGCGCCAGATCGTGATCGCGCCCGCGGGCGCACCGGCGCGGCGCGGCGCGGACCGCAAAGTTCGCAGGGGTGTCGGTTTGACGAACGCCGTCAATGAGATACAAATAGGAGACTTCGGCTTCGAGGGACATTCGTGTTGATTCTAAACGCTCAGGTCACAATGCGCAAATGGCTTATAGCTTATCGCTGATGGCTGATAGCCGATAGCATATCGTTTGCGTCATCTGCCATTTGCCATTTGCCATCTGCCACCTGCCCTCTGCCATGCTTGACGATACTCAGCCGACTACGATTCCGCGCCGGGGGGTGAACCGCCGTTCGCGGCGCGGCTCTTCTTTCGCTTTGCGTCTGCTAGCCGCCCTGTTGGCCGTGCTGGTGGGCGCGAATTTGTGCGTGACGCTGATCTTTATCAGCGTGTATTACAGCGCGCGGGCGCGGGCGATTGCGGCGCATCAAACGCCGCCGCATGCCCTGGAAGTTTTGCAGACCATGGTGCCGTTTCCGACGGCCACCGCCGCGCCCACCCCGACCCTTCCGCCGCCGACCGGCATCGTGAACGTTTTGCTGATGGGCATTGACCAACGCCCCGACGAAACGGGCCAGCCGACGCGCACCGACACGATGATAGTTCTGCGCGTGGACTTCGACAACGGCACGGCGAAATTGCTGTCGTTCCCGCGCGATGTATGGGTGGCTCTGCCGAATCTTGAAAGCTACGGCATCAGCGAAGGGCGGATCAACACGGCGTATTACTACGGCGAAGTGTACGGCCTCCCCGGCGGTGGGCCGCGCGAGGCGATGGACGCGGTGTCGCTCAATTTTGGTATTCCGCTGGATCATTATGCGCTGGTGAACTTCGACGGATTTGTGAGCGTGGTGGATGCGTTGGGCGGCATTGATATCAACGTGCCGGAACGAATCTACGACGAGAATTTCCCGACAGAAGATTACGGCTACACGACGCTGGTGATCGAGCCCGGTTGGCAACACATGGACGGGATGCTGGCGCTGCGCTACGCCCGCACGCGGCACCAAGACAGCGACACCGAGCGCATCAAACGGCAGCAATTGGTATTGCTCGCCATCCGCGATCAGGCGATCAGTGTGAATGCGGTGAGCCGATTGCCGGAGCTTTACGCCGCCGCCGACGGCACGTTTGCAACGGATATGGATTTGCCGACGCTGATCACCTACGGGCTGGCCGGCCAGCAAATTGATCGCTCGCAGATCAAAACGTATGCCATTGACCAAACGATGCTGGTGGCCTGGACGACGCCGGGCGGGGCGAATGTGTGGATACCCTGGCGTGCAGGTATCGCGCCAGTGGTGGAGGCGTTTTTAGCTGTGCCGTAGGCCCTTCCCGCACTCCCCACAAAACTTATGCCCTGTTGGTAATCCACTTGCGCCGCAGTGCGGGCAGGCTTGCGCGCGAGGTTCGGATTGCGAGGCGCGAATCGAGTCGTAATCCGGTTTGCGTTTTTCACCAAAGGCGCGCACGGCTTCAACGGTTTCAGGCGTATCCGAATGAATAGCGAGCCAATCGCGGGCGTGGCCGATGGTGACGCCCCACGAAAAATCGCGCCAGAAGGAGAAAAAAGAATCTCCCGCGCCCGCCGGTCGCCCACGATGATCGGCAGCCACTGCGTCGCGCCCGCCGCCGCCACCGAACCGTGCGATGCGCCGACGTGCCGGATGTAAATGTCGTCGGCGGCGATGGCGAGATCGCACGACATATTGAACTCGTTTCCCCCGCCGACCACGATCCCGTTCAGCCGCGCAATCGAGGGCTTGCCCAGGTTGCGCAAGCGGTCGTGCGCTTCAATGAACGCGCCCATCCACTTCCAGTAATCTTGCGGCCGCTCGACAAATTGCTTTTGTTCGTTGAGGTCGGCGCCGGTGCAGAAGGCGCGGTCGCCTGCGCCCGTCAGCACCAACACGGCGATGCTGTCGTCGAACGAAATGTCGAGAAAGGCCTCGCGCAGTTCGAGGAGCATGGGGTAGCACACCGCGTTCAATACTTCGGAGCGGTTGAAAGTGACGGTGGCGCGATAGCCACGCTTGTCGTAGAGGATGTGTTGAAAGTTGAAGGAAGAAGTCGGTTGGCCGGAGTAGGCTGTATTCATGGTTGATTTTTCACCGCAGGGTTCGCAGAGAGCGCAGAGTCTTTTGAACCGCGAAGACGCGAAGGGCGCAAAGAAAGAGAAAAAGAGAAGAATCCGTTTCCATCCGTTCCATCCGTTGTCAAGAATCTTCGCGCCCTTTGCGTCGCCTGCCCCCTTTGGGGGTTGCGGTTAGCTTTTTCCTGCCACATCAACTGTCTCCGCCGCCGTCACGCGCGCAAGCTCGGCGGGCGTGATTCGCATCAGCGCGTCAATCGCGCCGCCGCCCGCGTACACTTCGGATTGATGGAATACCTTTTGATCGATCAGCGTGCGTAGTTTCGTCTTGTGACCAAAGGGCGGCATCGTGCCGACGCTGTACCCGGCGATCTCCTGCACCATGGGCGCGTCGGCCATTTGTACCCGTTTGCGCGGCAAGCGAAGATATTCGGCCAGCCGTTTGTAATTCACCCGCGCCGTGCCGTTGGCAATGATCAGCAACGGCGACGAATCGGCCAGGAACAGCAGTGATTTGACGATCTGATCGGTGCGCGCGTTCAAGGCCGCCGCCGCATGTTCGACGGTCGGCGTGTGTATGGGCAGGCGGACGATCTCGGCGGTGATGTTGTGGGCGGCGAGGAAGAAGGAAAGGTCGCTTGAATTCATGAGGGTGTTGAGCGCAAAGACAAAGATGCGTGGAGAAGGGGAGTCGCGGAGACGGGCTATTGTCCCTGTCCCCCTGTCTCCTTGTTTCCCTGTCTGTCTTCCTCCAGCACGTCTGCCAAAAGCAATTGATACTGTCCCTTTGCGAAGCCTTGCAGGGCGCGTCCGGCTTGTTTGCCTGCGTCCGAATTCATGGCTTCATCCAGCGCGGCGCGGCTGGCAAAGTACAACTCGTGAGTCTTGTAAAATATCAAAGGCATAGTCAGGTCTTGTTCGATAGTGCTGACTTCGACTCGCAAGACGCCCGGCATGGCGTCGGCAAACGGCACGAACTGGTGCGACCAGTCTTCTTCGAACTTTCCAATATCCTTAGGAGTGCGGAAGAGAATGATGAGTTTGTACATGTGGCAGATGGCAGATGGCTTATCGCGAATGGCCTATCGTGAATGGCCTATCGTGAATGGCTGTTGGCGGTAAACGATACGCGATAAGCAATACGCGATAGGCGATACGCTATACGCTGTCCAGCGCGTTCCCCAGATCGTCCAACACATCCGCCGTGTCCTCAATGCCCACCGAATAGCGAATGAGGCCGTCGGTGATCTTCATGCGGGCGCGGTCGGCGGCGGGGATTTTGGCGTAATTCATGGTGGCCGAAAGTTGAATGAGCGAGTCGACGTTGCCCAAGCTGGCGGCAATGGTGGCGAGGCGCATGGCCTCAATCAACCGTTTCCCCGCCTGGAGGCCGCCTTTCAACTCGAACGAAATCATTCCGCTGAATTGGCACATTTGCTTTTTGGCGACGGCGTGGCCAGGATCGGATTCGAGGCCCGGGTAGCGGACGTCGGCCACCTTCGGTTGAGCGGCGAGGAAACGGGCGGCGGCCAGGGCGTTGGCGCAATGCCGTTCCATCCGCAAGGCAAACGTCTTCAATCCAAGATTGCCCAGCCAACATTCCATCGGGCTCGGCGCGCCGCCGTACGTTCTCAGCATCAACATCACTTGCTCGTCCATGAAATCAATGTGCGTGCTGGCCACCACGCCGCTGAGGTGTGTGCCGTGTCCGGTGAGATATTTCGTGGCCGAGTGAGCGACGATGTCCACGCCGAATTCGAGCGGGCGTTGACAATAGGGCGTGGCAAAGGTGTTGTCGGCCATCACCCACAGGCCGTGACGGTGCGCGAGTTCGACGATGGCGGCGATGTCCAGAACGATCATCGCCGGGTTGGAGGGCGTTTCGATGTAAACCAGTGTCGCTTTCGGGTTTGCATGGATCGCCGCCTCCCAACCCTCCGGTGACAGATCATCCACCCAGGCCACCGACATGCCGTAACGCGGCAGAACTTCGGTGAACAGGGTGAACGCGGTGTTGTACAGCGAGCGCTGCGCTAACACCGTTTCTCCGGCGCGCATGCGGGCGAACACGCCGCTGGAAATGGCGCCCATGCCGCTGGCAAACACGATGGCCTTCACGAGCGAGGCCGGGTCGGCGTCCGGTTTTTTGTGCAGAAGTCCGATGCCTTCGAGCAGGGCGTATTTGTCCGCCAGATGATCAATGGTGGGGTTGTGCGCCCGGGTGTAGGTGTATCCAGGCTGGTCGCCGACCATAATCGCCGCGCCCGTGTCTGCGTCCGGGAAGCTGAAGGTGGACGTCATATAGATGGGGTGAAGATGGGCGCGGAGCGCGTCGGTGCCTTCTCCGTGGTGAATAGCGTGCGTGCCGAGGCCGTAGCGGGGAGGGAGATGGGTCATGGTGAATGTGAGAGTGTG
>CAYYCF010000017.1:0-7488 GCA_964470235.1 uncultured Anaerolineales bacterium
TTGAGGTCGTCGCAAAACCCGGCGATGCCGCCCTCGCGGTGCCAGGTCAGCGTCACCGAAGCCGCCGTCATTGCCACGACCGCTCTTCCGTCGGCGTCGGTGTGATATTCGTATAGCCGGCCGTTTGCTTCCAGCACGATTTTGAATCCTGGCGTGATCACTTGCGCGCACATCACTCCGGCTTGCGTGACGCCGAGACAGGCATCGGGCCAGTCTACCGCTTCCGTGTCGGCGATCCTGATTTGATCGAGCGGGATGCCGAGCGTGGACGAGAGCGCGCCCATGGCGGCCAACTGCGCCGGAGTGAGATCGCTCGGCGGCGTGGTGGGCGACGAATTGATCGGCGGCTGAGTCGGCGTGGGCGCGGTTGGAATGGGTGTCGGGAGTGGCGGGGAAAGAGCTGATCCGCAGGCGGCGGATAGCACAGCGACTAATGCGGCAAAGAGAAGGATGTGTTTCATGTTGGCCTCTACTTCGGAAAATAAATCACCGTCGGCCTCACCGGCACGCCGGTCGTCGTGGGCGGCGACTCGTCCGCGGGCAGCGGTTCGGCGCGGTAGTGCGCGGCGATCAAATTTCGAATCGCCGGTTCGGTCTCGAACAAGCTTTCGTCTGAAATGATCGCGGCGTAGTATTGATTTTCAATCTGCGCCACAAAATCATCCGGCAGTGGAACGCCCTGCCATTGATAGATATACCAGATCGTCGCCATTTGCGCCGACGGCGCTTTGCCCCCCAGCCAAGCGTAATACGGGTGCATCATCACCAGCACTTCGCCGTCAACCGACTTGATCCGTTCAACCAGCCGGTCTCCGCTTTGGCGCATCTCGGCGGTGGGAATGTAACGGAGAGGGTTGTATGCGCCGAGGATGAATTGGATTAAGACGACCGCCGAGACGATTAATTGCCAAGAGTTATTTAACCGCGAAGGCGCGAAGGACGCCAAGTTTCTTTTCTTTTCCTTCGCGCTCTTTGCGTCTTCGCGGTGAACATGCTCTTCGCGGTGAAGAAATTCCCGGATTAACAGCGCCGGGGCAATGCACAGCAGAGCGTAAACCGGCATGAGATTGTTGAGATTGCCTCCGACGGATGCGCGCCCGACGCCGCTGACGACCGCCGCCAGCCCAATGCCAATGAACCACGGTTGCTCGCGGACGATTCGCAACCCCGCGCGTTGAATCCCCAACGCCCCTGCCGCTGACGCCATCAAACTCAGCCCGGCCATCACGCCGAACAATTCCAACCCGGCGTATCGCGCCACGCGCCCGATCTCTAGCGGATCGCCGGAAGCGATGGTGAATGTGTGATAGATGAACCAACCGTCAGTGAGTGCGTTGAAAGTGAATAGCGGGATCAGCGTCAACGCGGCAAAGGCGCCAACGAAAACCCACGCGCGCCGACCGATGACGATCAACAGATAAATCGCCATTCCGATTCCGAAGGCCAGACCGGTTTGTTTGGTGAAAAATGCCAACGCGAGGAGGATCGCGGCCAAGAGCTGACAGGTCTTAAGAGACCTGTTAGCTCTACACTGAAACCCCGCCGCCAACCCGCCTAGTGCCAGCGCGACGTACAACGAATCTACCCGCGCCAATTCGTACCAAAACCCGGTGAGGCGATAGCCGCCGAGATATAAACCGGCGCAAGCAATAGCCATCCACTTCTGCCCGCCTTCTCTTTTGGCGATGAAATAGATCAAGGTTGCCGTGCTGATCGTCGCGCCGAATGACAACAGCCGCAGAGGTGCGTATCCCGGAGTAACAATTTTGAACAGCAAACCGCCGAGCCACGAATACAGCGGCATATAAACGTGCGGCATAAAGTCGGCGTTGAGCGGCACGAAGACCGGCTGGCCGTTCGCAAAACGAATCGACTCCATCAACGTGCCGTCTTCGATGAAGTCGAGATCGTACGGATAAAAGATGCGGGGCAGGGCGGTGAGGAGGTATGCGGCGACGAAGAGCAGGGCGACGATAGACGATAGACGACCGACGACGGTTGATAGAGGATCGCCCTCAGTCGTCCGTGGTCCGTCGTCTGTCGTCATCTTCATCGCACCGTAATCGCGGACAAAAATAAACTGTCCCCGCCGGCGTGCGTCAGCCGCGCCCCGTCGTCCACGCTGTAAAGGCCGACGACAAGCGAATACGCCCCAGGCGCGAGATCGATCGGCAGATAAACGCCGTGATTATCGGCGATGGTCTGGCCTGGCTGCCAGGCCGTCGTCAGAGACAGACCGCCGCCGGGTTCGCCGTCGTGCTGGGCGACGGGCGGCGAGGCCGGGTCGCCGCCGAGGTGAACGAAGACTTTGTATCGCTTGTCAATTGGCTTGTCCGCGCGCCAGAACAGCGTGAGTTGCAGAATGTCGCCCGGCGCAAATTCAGCCGCGTTGAGCGCATACCCTTCGAGCGTGATCTGATCGCCAAAGTTCACGCCGGTTCGGGTCTGCAATTCGGCGGCCGCGCGCGGCACAGCATAAACCGCCAGCCGTACGTCGCTAAACCATTGATCGTAGGCCTTGAACGTATGCTCGTTCAACCATGACTCAATGACCCGATTCGGATCGGATTGCGCCTCGCCCCAATACAAAACGAACAGACGATCATGGGAGGCCGCGATTTGCTCCAGTTCGGCGATCTGCGACGGGGCGTCGAGCGGGCGTGAGCGCGCTAGCGGAAAGACGGTTGACGTGTCGGGGTGATAGTAAGTGAACACTTCCCACTGGTTCGGCGCGTTGAGCAGAACGGCGTCGCCAGGTCTGGCAATCGAATCGAGAGTGCGCGCGATGCCGCGATAATCGGCGCGGGCGTAGACGGGGTTGAAGTAGAGGTTGTTGAGGGTGGCGGCGGTTGAAATGAGGATCAGCGCAGAGGCGATCAATGCAATCGCGTTCACGTAGGGGCGACCCTTGCGGTCGCCCTGGGCGGGCGCGAGGCCCGCCCCTACGGCCCCATTCCCCATCAACAAACACAGCGCCGGCACGGCGGCGATCAAAAATTTCGCGAATGCCTGAGAAAATAAACCAAAGGCAAACGTGAGTCCGGTCGGCACGATCAACCACAGCAGAGGCGTAATCGTCTGGCCGCGCCGCCGCAAGCTGAGCAGAAGAAGGACTGCCGCGCCGATCAAGGCTGGCACGGCGGAGGCGGCGTCAATCGTTGGGCCCAGAGTCAGCCAGCGCGAAACGCCAATGAATGAATCCCATAGCGGCAGATATTCCCGCGCTGAAGGCCAGGTAGTGATTTGGTGAATAGCGGTGGGAAGCCAGGGCGCGAAGAGGAGGAGGAGGGCGAAGAGTTGGAGGGTGAACCAATGCGTGACCCGTGATGCGTGAGGCGTGGCGCGTGTACGATGGAAAGCCATGCCGCCGAGGGCGGTGAGGTTGACGGCGATGACGATGAAAGCGAAAGAGTAATGGGTATAGAGGCCGAGGGCAGTGATCAGAATGACGAATGACGAATGGAAAATGACAGGGGAAATCCCAAACTTCAAATCCCAAACTCCGAATTTCGGCTGCCGACTGCCGACTGCCGGCTGCCGAGTCGCGACGAGCCAAAGACTCAATGCTAGGAACGCCGCCGCGCCTAGTGTTGCTATCAGCGAATACATCCGCACTTCTTGGCTGTAGTAGATCAGTGCCGGATGAACGGCGGCGAAGAAGGCGGCGGCAGTGGCGGCGGGGGTGTCGAAGTATTGTTTGCCGAGCCGATAGACCAGGGCGACGAGAACGATTCCGGCAAAGGCGGAAAATCCGCGCAAGGCAAATTCGCTGGGGCCGAGCGCCGCCCGCCACGCGCTAAGGATCAGATAGTATCCCGGCGGATGAATGTCCCCCGCCGCCCCGGCCAGGATCAGGTCAACGCTCCGCTCGGCGATGCGCGCGCTGTTGCCTTCGTCATTCCAGAACGATTGCGCCTCGAGGCGGTAGAATCGGAGGAAGGTCGAAAGTAGGAGTACGGCAAGGATCAGTATCTTGCGAGGCAAGAGGATTCATCCGCAGATGTCGCAGATTGGCGCAGATAGAAAAGAGAAATCTGCGTTCATCTGTGTCATCTGCGGATTAATTTTCCGGCGGATGCGCGGCGATGTATTCTTTCATCGAGTCGTAAACGGGCAGCAACGTAAAGTCCGGCTCGGCCATGCGGAAGTAATACCACGTTGTATTTTTCCCCGAATCGTCGGCGCGTTTGAAGAACCAGAAATTGATTACTCCGATCCACGGCCATTCTTTCTGCGCGCGCTCGTAAGCCAACGGCGCCCATCGCGCCTGCTGGTCGAGAGTCGCCCGTCCGTAGTTTGGCGGCAAACCGGAGTCCTTCGGCACGGCGTTCCAATTCATTTCCGAAATCCAGATCGCTTTGCCCTCGTCGCCGTTGCGAACCATGATGTCGCGCAAATACAAATGCCGGCTGTAGTTCACCGTGATCGGGCTGAGGCGGTGATCCGTCGGGCCGCTCCACAGACCGTAACCTTGCGCCGACATCACGTCGAAGCACTTCCCCGCGCCTGCCTCGTACATGCGCTGGAGAAAGACAAACTCGTTGAGATTCTGCCCCGTCAATTCATTTGTCGGCGCGAGCGCGCCGGCCAACACCACCGCCTCGGGATCGACGTTCTTGATCGCGGCGTAAGCCGCGCATAGCAATTGCGTGTATGCTTCGGGGTCAACGTTCTGCTCACCCCATTCGGGGTAAATGTTCGGCTCGTTCCAAATTTGATAGGTGCGGATGCGCCCGCGATAACGGTCGGCAACGGCGGCGGCGTAATCGGCGTAATCGGCAAAACGGTCGGGCGGGGCAAACGCGCCGCGCGCGTCGCCGTCGGCGCGAGTCCACGAGGGCGGCGACGACAGGCGGGCGATGATCTCCAAACCGTATTGATCGGCGAGGGCGACGATGCCGTCGTACTTTTCCCAGGCGCTGATCGCGGCGCCGTGCCGCCGATCTTCAAAATCGCCCTTGCCGTGAATCTCGATGTCGTACCACGGGAACTCCTGCCGAATCCAGTGGAAGCCCGCGCCGGCGATGAGCTGAACTTGCTTTTCGCGTTTGGCCGGTTCGACCTCTTGATGCAAAAACGTGTTGATGCCGTACGGATTCACGTCCGCGTGGGCGATGGGAACGTCCGGGCGCAGATCGAGCGGCGGGCGGATCACTTGGCCGGTCAGATCGAGCAAGCCGCGAATCTGCGGCAGAGTTTCTTCTTCGCCCGTGAGCGAAAACGCGAATGAGGGGAACGACGGCGCGAGGCTGAGGGCGATGGCGAGGAGGCAGAGGGCAGTGAAGAGATAGCGGCGGGTCATTTACTTTTGGCGCAATTATAAGCCATCGAGCGCGCACGCCGTCATCCTACCCGCATTGCCAATTTTGGAATATACTCACAGGCGTGGCCGCGAACGATCCCTCCCGCGAAGTTGCAGACCTGAAAGCGCAAATCGGTCTGTTGGCGCGCCTGGTCGAGGTCAGCGTCACCCTCAGCTCCACCCTCAAACTGGAGCAACTGCTGGACTTCATCATCAAAGCGGCAGCCGAACTGCTCAACTCGGAAGTCGCCTCCATCCTTCTCTACGACGAACAACTCAACGAACTGCACTTCGTGGCCGCCACCGGTTCCGATGCCGCCGAACTGGCGAAGATTCCCGTTCCGCTCGAAGGCAGTGTGGCCGGGACGATCTTCCGCACCAGCCGCCCGGTGGTGATCAACGAAGTGGCAAAGGATTCGCGCCACTTCCGGCAGGTGGGGCAAAAAACCAACTTCCGCTCGGAGACGCTGGTGGGCGTGCCGATGCGAATCAAAGACCGCACCACCGGCGTGTTGGAAGCCCTGAACAAAAGAGGCGGCAAAGGTTTCAGCGAAGCCGACGTGCGCATCTTCGGCGTCATTGCCTCGCAGGCCGCCGTCGCCATCGAAAACGCGCGCCTGATCGACGAACTGCAAAAGGCCTATTCCGATCTGGGCAAGCTCGACAAAATGAAGGGCGACTTCATCGCCATTGCCTCGCACGAACTGCGCACGCCGCTCGGCGTGATCATCGGCTACGCCACATTCCTGCGCGACGACTTGCAAGGCCAAACAAAAGAATATGCCGACGCCGTCTTGGACGCCTCCATGCGTATGCGCAAGCTCATCGAGGACATGAGCAACTTGAGTTTCATGCAAACCGGGCAATCGTCGCTCAACCGCGCGCTGTTGGACTTGCGTCACGTCTTGCCCGAAGCCAGACAAACCGCGCAGCCGTTGGCCGACGCCAAAGGCCAGAAGATCGTCATTCAACCAGGCGACGGGGCGCTCATGGTCAACGCCGACCGCCCCGCCCTGCAAGTAGTATTGTCCAACCTGCTGACCAACGCCATTCAATTCACTCAAGACGGCGGGCTGATCGAAATCAATGCCTTCCGCAAAGACACGGAAGCCTGGATTCAAATCAAAGACAATGGGCGGGGAATCTCTCAGCGTGATTTGGAGCGTATCTTCGATGGCTTTTTCCAGGCGGAAGATCACATGACGCGCAAAACGGGCGGGTTGGGCGTAGGGTTGGCCATTGTGCGCGGCACCATCAAAGGGCACGGCGGACGCGTGTGGGCCGAAAGCCAGGGCGAGGGGCAGGGCAGCACCTTCACGGTCACACTGCCGCTGGCCGATCACGAGTCGCCTGTCCCCGTCTCTGCCGCCTCCGCACCCGCTCCCGCCGCCGCGCGGCGCGCCAGCGTTCTAGCGCGCGCGACGGGCAAGGTCAAATGAGTCCTCGCCGCCGAGCGGGCCGGTGAGAGGCTTCGCGCGGTGCGCCAGAACTTTCCCGTCCGCAAAAAATTTGAATTCAAACGTGATGTCGTCTCCGGCCTGTTTGCCCGGCATCGGCATCAAGCGCGCCGTCAACGGCTTGTTGAGCCGCATCGCCAGCGTCGCCACGTCCAACAAAATGGCCGCCAGCTCGTCCGTCGAAATGTCGCCCGCCAGCGGAACCGTGTCCAGCCCCGTGCCGCACACCGCCGAATACAAAAGCAAATCGGTGATCGTCAGCGCGCCCTCGGCCGCGCGCGCCGCCAGCACGTTGTCCTCCAACACCGGCAAAAACAAACCCGAGAACCCCGTCGCCGGGTAGTCGGCGCGGTCGAGCGCCTCGGTGAGAAACGCCGCCGCCGTCAACGACCCCGCCGCCCCCAACGGCGCGCCCAACGCCTCCATCGCCGCGCCGATGGATTTATCGGACGACGGAAACGGCGCGAGTGAAAAGTCGATTCCGCCAAACCGCACGCTCCGGCTTCCGCCGATTTTTTTTGCGAGTCCCGCGACCTTTTTCGCCTGCTCCTCGACAGACTCCACTAACCGCGACCGCGCCTCTGCCAGCGACCCGGCTCCGGTGCAGGCCGCCACTGCCAAATCGGCCGCCTCGACGGCCACCGCGAACATCGCCGCGCCGCCTTCGTGATACGCGGCCGGGAAATACGGCACGCCGCTCTCCACGTTGGCCAGCGCCGCGAAACGCAA
>CAYYCF010000017.1:7588-18691 GCA_964470235.1 uncultured Anaerolineales bacterium
CGTCGCCCGCGCTTCGGCCAGGAACTTCCCCGCCGCCGCAATGCGCGCCTCCTCGAATGGGAAACCGGTGTCGGCGAAGTAAGTAATCGAACGAATTTTCATAGTGGGCAGTACGCAGTCGGCAGCGGGCAGTACGCGGCAATACTGCCGACTGCCTTCTGCCCACTGCCGATTATCGCAGTACGTTACGCTTCACGAGTCGCGTTCCTTTGTCTCACCGCTTCAAAAAGAATGATCACCCCCGCCATCGCGGCATTCAACGACTCCGTGCCGCCGGGCATGGGGATGAAGACGGTTTCGGCGGCCAGGGCGCGGGCCGAGTCGCTGGGGCCGTCGGCTTCACTGCCGATGATCAGGGCCGAGGGAAGAGTCCAGTCGGCGAGGTCGTGGCGGATGGCCGATGGCTTATGGCTTATGGCGGATGATTGATGGTTGAGAGCGCCTTCCATATCTGCCAGTCGCACACACACTCCTTTCGTTCTTTCTGCAATTTGATTCCAGTCGAGCGATTCGGCGGGCAGGCGAAAATGCGCGCCCATTCCGCCGCGGACCACTTTGGGGTTGAAGGCGTCCACGCAACCTGGGGCCAGCAGTGCGGCGTTGGCGCCGGCAGCGGCGGCGGCGCGCAACAGCGTGCCGAGGTTGCCGGGGTCGGAGAGGCGGTCGCAGATCAAAATCAGATCCCCGGCCCCCGCTCCCTCCCCTGTCGGGTGTTCTTTCCGACGGGGGAGGGTGGGGGTGGGGGTAAACACGACAGCCAACACCCCTTGCGGACTCTCCGTATCCGTGCAGGCCTTCATCAATTCCGGCGACACTTCGGTGGCCGTCGCGCCGATCTCGCGCAGGCGGCCCAGCGCGCCGCGAGTGCGGTCGTCGGGGTCGGAGGTGTAAAAGACGAAATCAAATTTGGCATTGGCGCGCAGCGCTTCCTCTACCAAACGCGCTCCCTCGATCACAAACCGCCCCTCTTTTTCGCGCATTTTGCGCTGGGCCTGCAAAGCGCGCACAAGTTTGACGCGGTCGTTGGCGAGGCTGGTAAGCATGGTTGGGATTGTAGCATGGTAGAAAAACTCCTCGTTGACAAGTAAGGGGCGAAAGGTGTATATTAGAACACACGTTCTATGAGCGCCCAACTCTCTTCTGACTACCTTAATTTTCAGGCCGACCGTATCGAGGCCGTGCTGGCCTCGCACCGCGTGCTGGCTCGCGTGCACAGCGGCACGGTGTCGCCGCGCTGGCTGCGCTTTTTGGTGGCCGCTGCCCCAGGCGCGAAAGTCAGCGTCGTCCGCAATCTCAGCGAGGAGATTGCCCTGGCGCTCGGCGCAGACAACGTGCGTATCGCGCGCGACGGTCACAACTTGGCGGTGGAAGTTGACCGGGATGAGCCCGAACCGATTCTGCTGTTGCCCCTGCTCCGCGGTCTGTCATTCTTCCCGCCGCACACCGCCTGCCTGGGGCTGGCCGACGATGGCCGCCCGCTGCTTCTGCGCCTGTCCTCGCCGGATGTCACTCACGTTTTGGTTGCCGGAGCGACCGGCTCCGGCAAAACCGAATTGATGCGCGCCATGGCGCTCAGCCTGGCCCTCGGCAACAAACAAGCGCAGTTGCAATTTGCGTTGATCGATCCCAAGGCGCGTGGCTTCGGGTTGTTGAGCAGTCTGCCGCACCTCATCGCTCCGCCTGCGCTGGATGCAGGTTCTGCCCTGGCACTGCTGGAACGCTTGAACGCCGAAATGGATCGGCGCGATGCCGACGGCGTCTCTCTGCCGCGCATCATCATTCTCGTTGACGAAGTGATCGATCTGCTGATGGTGGGCGGCAAGCCGGTGGAAACGGCCCTCACTCGGCTAGCCCAACGCGGGCGTGAGGCCGGAATGCATTTGATCGTCGGCGCGCAGAAACCGGCCTCGGCGGCGTTGGGCGCGCACCTCAAAGCCAACCTGCCGGTGCGGCTGGTGGGCCGCGTGGGCAGTGTGGACGATGCCCGCGTGGCAGCGGGCGTGTCGGCCTCGGGCGCGGAAAAACTTTCGGGGCGCGGCGATTTTATTGCGGTGGCCGGAGGGCAGATCACCCGCTTCCAAGCCGCATATGTTTCCGCGCACGATTGGGCCGAAGCCACCGCCAATTTTCGTAGACCTCACAGGTTTTGAAGAGGCAAAATGAAAGCAATGACTCTTCGGGTGTCGTTTATGTTGGGAATGGTCGCGTTTGCGATCACGTTAGCCGTCGTCGTCGGCCAGCGCCTGTCGTCTGAAGCGATGGCAGTTCTGCTGGGCGTGGTGGCCGGTGTGGCCGCGAGTATCCCCACCAGTTTGATCGTGGTGTGGATCGCCGCGCGCTCGCTGGCGTCGAAAGTTGAATCCGCGCCGCGCGCCGAACCTGTGCGCGCCGAGCCGCGCATCGTCGTGATGCAGCAACCCGCGCCGACTCCCGCCGCCTACGTTTATCCCGCTTCGCCGTCTGCCGCGTACCAGGGCTGGAATGGCGCGCCCGCTTACGCTGCGCCCGCCCCGAACGCGCCGATGAGCGGGCGCAAGTTCGCGGTGATCGGCGGCATGAACGATATTGAAGACTCGTATCCGCCGCGAAACATGGAGGCCGAATGAATCCCGCAAGCATTTTGAGAATCAACGAACCGATCAACATCACGGCCAAAGATCACGGCTACTTCCCCAAATCGTTTTTGTGGCGCGGGCGGCGGCACCGGGTCGAGGCCGTCGAACAGTGCTGGACGGTGGCCAAGCGCGACTGGCTGGGGCGGGTCGAAAAACACTGCTTCCGCGTCCGCACCGGCGAGTCTACGTTCGTGGTGTATCACGATCTCTCGCGCAATGCGTGGTATATCGAGCGGGCATTGGGGAAGTGAATTTTTTGTGATTTAATGGGCGGCATGACGGAACCCACTCAAGCGATCATTGACGAATTCGTCGGCAACGCGCACGGCAACTTTGCGCGGGTAAAAGAATTGCTGGCGCAGTATCCTTCTATTCTGAATGCGAGCGCATCATGGAAAGAGACAGCTATCGAGGCCGCGTCACAAACCGGGCAAAAAGAAATGGCCGAATACTTGCTCGCGGCCGGCGCGCCGATGGGCATTTGCACGGCGGCCATGCTGGGCTTGACGGATCGTGTGAAGGAATTTTTGAAGACGGATCGCGCTCAGGCAGACGCGCGCGGCGCGCACGGCATCCCGGTGCTGTATCACGCCGTCATTCGTAATCACGAAGATGTTGCCGGAATTCTGCTGGCGCACGGCGCGGACGTGAATCTGGACGAAGGCAAAAATCCGGCACTTCACGGCGCAGTGCTGTTCCGCCAACCGGCGATGGTTGAATGGCTGCTCGCGCATGGCGCGAACGTGAACGCAAAGAATTATGAGGAGTTGACCCCGCTGGCTGTAGCGGTGAAACAAAAGAATACGCAGATGGCGGACTTGCTCAAACGACACGGCGGAATATCGTAGGAGCGGCTTGTAGCCGCGATTGCTTGCAGCCGCGATTGCCGCGACCCTCGCGGGTGCAACCCGCTCTTACGTTCAAAGTGATCACCCTCACCCCCGCTCTCGCCCGCCGACTTGCCGTTGCGCGCCAACACCTCTCTGGCGCGCGCCCGATGCCCAGCCCTGACAATCTATTAGACGTCGTCCGTGATCTCGGATGCTTGCAGATCGATCCGACCAGCATGGTGGCGCGGAGTCACCTGCTCGTGTTGTGGAGCCGGTTCGGCGTGTACGACCCGGCGCATCTGGACCAGCTCTTGTGGCAGGATCGCCGCCTCTTTGAATATTGGGCGCATGCCGCGTCCATCGTCCTTACCGAAGACTATCCCATTCACAACTACCGCATGCGCCAGAATGCGAACCAGGCCGGTTGGTCAAAAAAGACTCAAGCCTGGTTCACAAAGAACGATCCGCTCCGCCGCCGTATTCTCTTGCAGCTTCGGCGGCGCGGCCCCGCTAGGTCGCGCGACTTCGAGAGCGATGCTGTCGCCGGATGGTATTCGTCCGGCTGGACTTCGGGACGCAACGTCAGCCAAATGCTCTACATCCTGTGGGCGCAGGGCAAGATCATGGTGGCCGGCCGCTCCGGCGGACACAAGTATTGGGATTTGAGCGAGCGCTGCCTGCCCGAATGGACTCCGCGGCAGCGATTGAGTGAATACGACATGGTGCGCCGCGCGACGGAAAAATCGTTGCGCGCGCTCGGCGTGGCGACGGCGAAACAAATCAAGCAGCACTTCACGCGCAACCGCTATTTCAATTTGCCGCGCATGTTGGCCGATCTCGAATCCGAAGGTCGGATCGTGCGCGCCGAGATTCGCGACGAAGGGCGGGCGTGGCCTGGCGAATGGTACGTGCACGCCGACGACGCGCCGACGCTGGAACGCCTACGAGACGGTGACTGGACTCCGCGCACCACCCTGCTCTCGCCGTTCGACAATTTGATCTGTGACCGCGACCGCACCGAGCAGCTTTTTGATTTTCATTTTCGACTGGAAATTTACACCCCGAAGGCTAAAAGAAAATACGGTTTCTTCGTGATGCCGATTTTGAGTGGAGACAGACTAATCGGCAGAGTTGATCCGGTGATGGATCGGGAGCATGATCGGCTGTCGATCAACGCCGTGCACGCCGAACCCGGCGCGCCCAAAGATCGAGAAACGGCGAAGGGAATTGCAAATGCAATAGAGGAGTTGGGCGCATTCCTCGGCGCGAAAGAGATTGCGTACGGCAAGCACGTGCCGGCTCAGTGGAGGCCGGCACTTCATTTACAAACGTAGCGGCAGGCTTTTCAGCCTGCCACGGGGCGGACTGGAAAGTCCACCCCACGAGAACGTAGCGGCAGGCTTTCCAGCCTGCCACAGAGGGGAAGGTGGTAAAGTAACGCTATGAAAAAGACAACCAACCAACGAAAAGCGCCCCGCGCCGCAATGACTGCGACCGCGCCAACGCCGGAAGAGGCGTTGTTTGCGTCCGTCATCGATTCGCTTATCGGCCAACCTAAAATCACGCAAGCCAAGATGTTCGGGGCGACGGGGTTGAAGGTCGGCGGCAAAGTATTTTCGATGGTTCATAAGGGCCGGCTGGTGGTGAAACTTCCGGCGGAGCGCGTCGCCGCGCTGATCAAATCCGGCGACGGCGCGCCGTTTGATCCTGGCCACGGCAGGTTGATGAAGGAATGGGTGGCAGTGAAGCCGATGGCGAAAAGCTCGTGGATCAAACTGGCGGAAGAGGCGAGGGATTTTGTCGGGTCGAAGCTGTCGTAAGAGCGACTCGTAGTCGCGCCGCTCTGGCGGCGGATGCGATCTACTCACACACGCACGGAGGACAAAGCGGGATGCCCAAGATCAAGCTCAAACTCAACCTGGAATCCACCGCGTCGAGAGGCGCGCCCACAAGCGCGATGCTTGTCATCCCGAGCGCGACACTGGGAGTAAAAGCGCGCGTGCCGGTGAAAGGCACAATTAACGGTTTTCCATTTCGATCCTCATTTTTCCCGACCGGGAAAGGCACGCATTACATGGTGGTGAACAAAGAAGTGCGCGCAGGGGCGCAGGCGACCGTTGGAGAGCCAGTGACCGTGGTGTTGGAAGTGGATACTGCGCCACGGGTGGTCACATTGGCGGGGGACTTGAAGAAGGCATTGGCGAAAAACAAAAAAGCCAAAGCGGCCTTCGATAAGATGGCGTACTCACATCAGAAGGAGTACGTTGAGTATATTGAAGAGGCCAAACGCCCCGAAACGCGGGCGAAGAGAATCAAACAGACTCTTGAGGTTTTGAGTGGTGTGGGCAAGAAAGCTGACAACGGATGAAACGGATTTAACGGATGTTTATCTTATCCGTTTACATCCGTTCCATCCGTTGTCAAAAATCAAGCGGCTAACGCCGCTATGAACGTGTCAATCGCCGTAGTGTCGTCGCCGCCGCCGGATTTGAGGGCCAGATCGAGATCGAGCAAGCCGTGATAGGTCTGTTCGAGTTGCGGCATAGTGAAGTTGCGCGCTTGCCGGACGTACTTCTCTGCCGGGAATGAGCTTTTGATGCCGAGCGTCTGCATCACTTCGGCCACGCCCCCGCCCTTCTCCACAATTTCTTTCGTTTGCAAAATAAACCTGAACTGCCGGACGATCATGCCGAAGATGGCGAATTGATCCTGGCTGGGCATGGCCAACAGAGTATGAAATTTGTCCAGCGCGAGCCGGGCGTTGCGCGCGCCGAGGGCATCCACCAAATCCCAAATGATCGCTTCGCCCGATGCCGGAGTAACTTGCTCCACGTCGGTGCGCTCGACGGGGCGTTTCCAATTCACGAAAGCCAACAGCTTATCGATCTCGTGGGCGATCAGCCGCGGCTCGTCGCCGACGGCGGCGGCTAACGCCTCTGCGCCCGACTGCGAAAATTCTCCCCCGACAGTTTTTGCGCGGCGCATGATCCAGCGCGCTAATTCAATTCCCTGCGGCACATCAAACTTCCTGATCTCTGCGCCCGGCGCTTTGGCGGCGGCTTTCAACACGCGGCTGCGCTCGTTGAGCGCTTTCGATTCGACAAGCACCAGCGAAGTGGTCGGCGGCAGATCGGCGATGTACTCGATCAGGCTGTCGGTGAATTCCTGCGACGACCCGGAGGCGGCCTCTTCGCCTTCCTCGCCGCCTTCCGGTTTCCCGGTGAGCCGCGTGAGCAGACCGCGGACGATGATCAGCCGCCGCTCAGAAAGGAACGGCATCGTGTCGCACGCGCCGCGCAGTTCGGGCAGGGTGACGGTCCGCCCGTCGAATTCGGCGGTGTTGAGAGAAGCAGTCGAGGGATCGCCCATCTCGGTTTTGATTTGGGTGACGCGCTCGGCAATGGCGAAATCATCTTCGCCGTGAAGGAGGGCGAGGGAGGGAAGAGGCATGAGGCTTTTTTACCGCAGAGACGCGGAGCTCACGCGGAGTTCGCAGAGGATCTTCTAAAATCTCTCTGCGAACTCCGCGCCTTCTCTGCGTCTCTGCGGTGGGTCAACCCCGTGTTTCGATGCGATGCACGACGGCAGGCGAGTCGGCGATCTTTTTTACGGAGATGATTTCGAGTCCGTTCATTGCGCCCGAGGTGGTGATGTTGGCTTGAATTTTGAGGCCGACGGGCTGGGCAAAGATGATAGCGGCGGTGGCGAGGGCAAACACCAGCGGCAAGCGTTCCAACTTATCTCGCCATGAGCGCGCGCCGAACAATCCGGTGAACGCGGCCAGTCCGGCGAAGACTCCGGCCGTGACAAAGTTCGTGCCGCAGTTGGGATGAAGGGCGAGGTCGTGCTCGCCGTTATTGATTCGCCGCAGCGCCTCGCCTGCGCCGTCGGCTACGTCGTCGGTGTCGAGTTCACCCATCAAGTAAAAGCCGCGCACATCCGAATAGCCGGCCATGCTCTTCCGCTTTCGGGCGGAGAGGACGTGAATGGTTGCGTGTTCAAGCCCGTGATTGCGGCGAATACGATCAACGGGCGGGGCGGCGAGGAGAGATTGAAGGGAAGTGGTCATGGTGTTGGAGGGAGAGTTTTGTTTCGTTAGTAGATTATAAACCAAAAGGGACGGCGATAAGCTTGCCGTCCCAGGAGATTTGTGACACACGAGAGATAGGATCAGTTTCGAACCGGCGCCGTTGCCGCAACCGCGGGTTCTTCGCCGGGCTGAGGCGCGGCGGCGGTGAGGAATCCGGCGAACATGAGGATGGCCGCGATCAGCTCGCCCAGGTAAAGGAGAGAGCCATATCCGAACCGGGTGAGTGTGCTGGCAAAAGTAATGGAAAGCGCGCCCGCGGCGATCAGCACATTGCCGATGACACGGTTGGGCAGAACGCGCTTGCGCCAGAAGAGGTAGGCCGACCACAAAGCGCCGCCGACCAGAGTGATCAAACCGTAGATGTTGAAGAAGGGCGTTGTTAAGCGGACCACGCCGCCATCTTTTACGGCAGGCATGATGTTGCGATATTGTTCGCTGATGGGCCTGGCCGTTGTGAATTGGGAGACATCGAGCTTGGGCATCACCTGAAGCATGAGCGCCAGGGCGACGATGCTGCCCAGTACCAGAATAACGGTGAGAACATGCACCCATTTCTTGCGGAAGAGCAGATACACCGAGCCGTGGCCGATCCATCCGGCGTTGAGCACGGCGCCGAAGAAATACCAGGCAAAGAACACCCACTTGTTCCAAGCCAGCGAGAGGTAGGCTTCGGCGAAACTGCCCAGGCCGAACATGGCTAGCCCTAACCCCCAAAAGAGGAAATGCGGCGCGCGGCGCGCGGCATAACGCTGGAGGACAAATACCGTAAACGCCAGCATGACGGCCGTTGACACAAAGGGCAGAATAGAATTGATGGACACAGTAGACTCTCCTTTTTTGACTTGTGTGTGGATATTATTTGTACGGCACAAAGCCGAGCAAAACTCCGGCGGCGATGACGATGAAGGCCACGGTGAGCACGGCCATCGCTATTAACAATATTGGGATGACCTTGTCGTAGAAAACCGAATTTTCCGGCGCGCGGGATTTGTCGCGCGAGATTTTTTTGGACATCATTATTCCTGGGCCCGGCGGGTCGAATTGATTTCGTAAGCGGCGATCAGCGCAATCAGAACTTCATTGGTGAATTGCGCCGTCAGCCGGTACAGTTCAGCCAGCGATTGCGCCCGCGCAGAGCCGACCGTTTCAACCATTTGGACGACGCTTTCAATCAAGTGATCTTGGAAGTGCAGAAAGGCGCACACGTTATCAGACAGGGAGAGTTGGCTATCCTGGCCGAGCGCATAGTAATTCGCGCCGATCTGTCGCGCTTCGGCAAGCAGAAGCTCGCGGTCGCCGCCGCCGAGATATTGTTGTAGAAGATTGAGCAGGCGATGGCCGGTATCGCGGTGGGCGGCGCGGGCCGCGTCGGGGACGTTTTTGTACCATGACTGGTTGGTCAACTGGCCTTCGGACATTTCCATTCGCGCTCGCCCGAGCGCCGACTGGACGACGAGCGTGGCCCCATGGGGCGGGCCGTGACGGCGGATGCCCATCCAGGCTTCGAGATCAATTCGGCTGAAGCGGCGGTGGCCGCCTTTGGTGCGCTGCGAGAGCAGTTCGCCGCTATCGGCCCACTGGCGAACGGTGGAGGGGTGAACGCCCAGCAGATCGGCGGCTTCCGACAGATTTAACCAGTCGCGGACGGCCAAGGTACTCATAAAAAGTGGGCAAATCTTACCGCACTCTTAGAATTTGTCAACTTACAAATGGCAAGGGGTAGGGGTGAGGGGTGCCATGGCGTGGAAGTTGCTTTTCACAACAAACTCAACGGATCAACTTCCACGCGCCAATCTTTGAGTGGCAGAAGGCCGGCGACAATGGAAGAAGGGTTGGGGCCGCGAAGAATGATCTGCCAGCGGTAGTCGCCGGCGAGGCGGTCAAAGAAGCACGGGGCTGGGCCGATGAGGGCGGTGCTGGATGCTTCGGCGCGGTTCAGTTGCGCGCGGATCAACTGCGCGACGCGGAGGGCTTCGGTTTCGGCGCGATCGGGTTTAGGGTGGCGATAGGTGAGTCGGACGAGTTTGCCGAACGGCGGGTAGCCGTGTTCGCGCCGATGCGCAGTTTCTTTTTCGTAGAAACCGGCGTAATCGTGTTGCGACGCGGCTTGAATGGCGTAATGCTCCGGTTGATAGGTCTGCACGACCACTCGTCCGCCCAGCAGTGAACGCCCCGCCCGGCCCGATACTTGGGTGAGGATTTGAAAGACGCGCTCGGCGGCGCGGTAGTCCGGCAAGTTCAAGCCCACGTCGGCGGAAACAACCCCAACGAGAGTCACTAAAGGCAAATCGAGTCCCTTGGCGATCATTTGCGTGCCGATCAAAATATCGGCCTGGTGATCGCGGAAGTGGCGCAGGATAATATCGTGCGCGCCTTTGGAGCGCGTGGTGTCCCAATCCCAGCGGAGGGTCTGCGCGCCGGGAAAGAGCGCTTGGATTTCGGATTCAACTTTTTCCGTGCCGGCTCCAAAATATTTGATGCGCACGCTTTTGCAGTTGGGGCAGGTTTTCGGCTGGCGGCGGATCGCGCCGCAGTGGTGACAGCGCAATGTGGGCGCATCATTGGCGGCGCCCTTACCCTCGCCGGCGCGATGAAGGGTGAGCGGCGTGTTGCATTTGGAGCAAAGCAATGTTTCGCCGCAGTCGCGGCAGAAGACGAAGGTGGATTGTCCGCGACGGTTGAGGAAGAGGATGGCTTGCTCGTGACGTTCGACAACCTGCTTGAGCGCGGATTGCAGAGCGCGACTGAACATGGAGCGATTGCCGGCGCGAAGTTCCTGGCGCATGTCGGCCAGGGTGACGGCGGGGAGGTCGGTGTAAAGGGCATCACCCACCTCACCCCCCGCCCCCCACTCCTGAGCGGAAATGAACCGCTCTGGAGAGGGGGAGTCGAGGGTGTAGCCTTGAGTGCGCAATGATTCGATTTGTTGGGCGACGTATTCTCCGTGCGCCATGATGCGGTTGGGGAGTTCGAGCAGGCGGTAATCGCCGCGCCTGGCTTTGGCGTAGGTGACGAGGTCGGGCGTGGCCGAACCGAGAATGCAAATGGCGTTGAGGCGGCGCGCGTATTCGACTGCGGCATCGCGAGCGTTGAAGTGAGGGTAATCGTTTTGGTACGACTCGTCGTGCTCTTCGTCGACGACGATCAGGCCGAGATTCGGAAGCGGGGCGAACAGTGCCGAGCGCGCGCCGACGACGACGTCCACCGCGCCGGAACGGGCGCGACGCCAGGTATCGTATCGCTCGCCGTCGGAAAGGCCGGAGTGAATTACCGTGACTCGGTCGGCGAAGCGAGATGCAAAGCGTTGAACGGTTTGCGGCGTGAGGGCGATCTCCGGCACGAGGATGATGGCACGGCGTCCGCGTTTGAGGGCCGCTTCGACGGCGAGCAAGTAGATTTCCGTTTTGCCGGAGCCGGTGACGCCGTGCAACAAAAAGGGCAAGTGCGAGATCGAAGCGTCCACATCGGAGAGGGCAAAGGCGGCTTCAATGGCCTCCCACGCGTCCTTCTGATCACGGGTCAACGCGGGCGGAGACGACGGAACAAAAATTTTCTCGGCCAGCGGATC
>CAYYCF010000018.1:0-13348 GCA_964470235.1 uncultured Anaerolineales bacterium
CCGGCGCGGCGTTGCACTCGTTCAACCCGCCGCTCACCATCTGCTTCACCTACACCGGCGCCGACCTGCTGGCCGCTGGCGGCGACCCGAACAACTTCGTCATCCAAACCGCCGAGATCGGCGGGGCGTGGACGGAGCTGACGACGACGGTGAACCCAAACACCCGGCAAGCCTGCGCCACGACCGATCACTTGACGCTGTTCGAGTTGACGGCGCGCGTGCCGACGAGTTTGCCGGTCACCGGAGAAAACTTCACGCCCTTCATCATCGCCGCGCTGTTGGCTGGCGCGTTGGCGGCGGCGCGGGTGATCTTCGGGCGGCGGAGGGGAGAATAGCGGATCAAGAGAATTTAGCGGATTCCGATCCGCTCAGTTCGGAGAAGCCGTTGTTATGAAAGGGAGCGTTGAAAGACCTGTGAGGTCTGCCAGACCTCACAGGTCTTTTTTTACGACTCTATTGTTGGCGTTGTTGCTCGCCGCCTGCGGATCGGTCGAACTGCCCCCGCCTGCCGTCTCGCAACTCAAACCGCCCGAAGTGAAAGTAGGGACCAACACGCCGCTTCCCGCGCACGCCGTCACCCACACTCCCACGTCCACACTCTCTCCCTTTCAGTCACCCACACCTTCCCTCGAACCCACTGCCACGCCCACGCTCGAACCGACGACCATCGCTCTCGCCGGGCAATTCGACGTATCGCCCCCTTCCTCAGAACTGGCCGCCCTCGCGCAAGCGGCCTTCGGCGCGAACTTGCCGACCCGCCTCGTCATCCCGGCCATCGGCGTGGACACAGCAGTCGTCCCCGTCGGCTGGCACGTGCAAGCCGATGGGCAAACTGTGTGGGATTCGCCGGGCTACGCGGCCGGTTTTTTGGTGAGCAGCGCCGCGCCGGGGCAGGGGGGCAACATCGTCTTCTACGGACACAACAACATCCTCGGCGCGATCTTCCGCAACCTGTCGAGCCTCCAGCCCGGAAACGAAATCACAATCATCAACGGCGTGGCCTCGTGGCAATACGCCGTCGAGCGCGCCGATATTTTTCAAGTGGCCGGAACGAGCGGCTCGGAACAATTGGCGCAAACGGCCTTCTTCGCCTCCACCCCCGACGAGCGCGTGACCCTGCTCAGTTGCTACCCTTTCACGAATAATACCCATCGCGTCGCCGTTGTCGCAAAACGAGCGCCGTAGCAGTTCACCTGCCTTATGACCTATTGATATCGGGTTCGCGGCGGCCCCGAATGGATCAGCCTGGGTAGCGGCCAACCTTGTTCAACTCAGCGTGCCGATTGATGGAATACCCACTGTGACTCCGTGATTTGAGCAGTGGGTGCAAGCGCGGGTCACTGTTACCGCCCGGCGTCACGTCGAGCGCGATCATTTACTTAGCGAGCTCTCAAACGCGCTCGTGAAGTCTTCCTCACTCACCGCGCCCAGCCACTGCTGAAGCACGCCGCCGTTTCCGTCCAGCAAGAAGAAGTGCGGTTGCACTCGATAGGCAAGCGCCGATTTGAATCGGTTGGTGTTTGAATCGTCAATGTCCAAATAGGTAAACTGAATCCGATCGCCGTATTTTGCTTCTAACCCATGCACGATGGGTATCATGCGTTTGCAGGTCGTTCACCAGAAAGCGAAGAACTCGACAAGTTGAGGCTTGCCCAATGCCAAGTTAACAGTGGCCGGATCGGTCGGCGCGAACTCGGTTTTGATTGCGGTTGTTGCCGTGGGGAGTCCGGGCGCCACGACGGCCGGCGCCGGAGTCGGCGCGGTGGCCGCCGTTTGATACGTCGCGGGGGGCGGGGACAGCGTCGGAGTTGCGTTGTCCGCTTCAGCTTGAAACGGCGCGCCGTTGGTAACTGGCTGTGGCGCGGCGCACGCCGCGGCCAGGATTGGTAGTAACAGCAAAACACTAATCATCTTTCTCATCAATTCCACCTCGTTTAGTTTTTTTAGTTTACCGCAAATTCACTGACACGAAGTTTGTATCGTGCCGCGACTCTATCTTGTCAAATCCACCGGCCCATGCTCCACCTCCCGGTGGCACGTGACACACGCCGGGAACACTGTATTCTCAACATCCAAATACTGCTGTAATTCGGCGCCTTCGATGTGAACGTGGGCGCGGTGGCAATCCGTGCATAGCACCGTTGTGTTGTATTCCTTTAACTCAGAAATGTTCGTATCGGGGATGTCGGCGGGGGCGGTGAGCTTGCCTCCCGCCTGCCAAGCCGCATAGGCGGCGGGCAATTTGTTGTGGAAGTGATTCTCAAATCCGGCGACGAGTAGTGTGTCCGTGTGACATTGGATGCATGAGGCGTTGTGCAATAGCGGCGCTTCGCTTTTGTTCTTCTCTATCGTCTGGTCGGCTTGGCCGGCAAAGAAAACTAGCGCGTCGCGCGCGCCGAGCGCCAGTGTGGCGGCGCGGTGCGGAATACTGCTGTCGCCGCGGTGGCAGTCAATGCACCGGAATCCGTTCCCCTTCAAGGTTGTCAGCCCGTAGTGCGCGCTCGACAAATCGAAATACGGCTCTTGTTGCGCCAACGCCAGGCGCGAGCGGTCGTAATACGTTTGCTCCGGCGCGGTGTGGCACGAAACGCAAAAACCGTCTTGCTCTTCAGCTTTTGACGCGTCGAAGAGAAGACCGGTCCCCGGCAGAGCCAAGCCGCCGACGAGAAAAAGGATGCGCGGCCAACGAAGCCAGCGATAAACAGAAAACTTCATAACGCGGCTTCCAGCCGCAACTAAAATCCCACCGCGAAGACGCAAAGGCGCGAAGTTTTTATTCCACATTCTTCAGCCTTAGCGTTCTTCGCGCCTTCGCGGTTCAAAAATCTTCGCGGTCAGTGTAGACTTTCAAGGGTAATTCTACATCTTGATTTTCACGACGACCTGATGAATGGCGTCGGTGCCGCGCGGGAACGAGCCGCCGAGCAGGCTGGCGCTGGTTGTTGATTGCGTGAATCCGTCGGCGTCGGTGGCGCGCACTTGCACTTTGTACTGTCCAGGCCCTGGCGGACTCCAATCGAGCGACCATTGAGTCCACACTTCGTTTGACGGCCCGTGAATTAGCCCCGCTTCGGTCCAATCGCCGCCGCCGATTAACACTTCAACTTTCGTGATGTCTCTGCGGGCCGCCAGCGCCACGCCCCAGATCGGGATCAGTTCCAAGCCGAAGGTTGTGAGACCGGCCGGTTGTTTGATGATGGAATTGGTTTGAATCTGCGCCACGTCCGACCAGCCGCGCGCTTCCCAGTAACCCTCGAATTCGTAATCAATCAACTCGATGCGCGTGATCCATTTGGGCATCTTCTGGCCGTAACTGCCCGGGTAAAACACGCGCAGTGGAAAGCCATGCTCTTTTGTCAGCGGCTCGCCGTTCATTTCGTACGCCAAAAACGCGCCCTCGACGTTGATGTATTTGAGATCGATGCTGGTGGTGTAGCCGTCGCCCGCTTCGAACTTGGCGCGTATGGCCGAGGGCTGAATAGCGGCCCGGTCAAATATCGGTTTGAGATACGCGCCTTTCCAGACCACGTTGCCGATCAGCGGCCCGCCCAACGGGTTGCCGATACATTCCAACGCGCGCATAATTTCGACGGCCGGCAGGGCTTTGATGTCGTCCAACGTGAACGACAGGGGCCGGGCGACCAGGCCGTCAATGTTCAATTTCCACGTTGCGGCATCCACTGACGGAATAGAGGAATACGACTGCACGTAAAGATCGTTGTTATCCGTGATGATAATCTCGGCGGGAGCTGGATCGAGCGATGGGCGGGCCACTGACTGGCCCGTTGCGGGCGTGGCAGGGTTTGCGTTGGAAGATTCCGCAGTTGACGTTGCGGCGTTGGGCGCGCAACCGGCGGCCAGGGCGGCGGTGGTGGTGGCGGCAAGTTGCATGAATTCGCGGCGGGTGAGTTGAGTCATATTGTTCTTCCTCTTGGCAATACCACTTTCATCAATGTCCCCTGTCCTGACTCGCTCTCGGCCCAAATTCTTCCGGCGTGCGCTTCGACCAATCCTTTGGCGATGGCGAGTCCGAGTCCCGCGCCGCCGCTTGCGCCGCTGGTGAATTCTCCGCGCGTCCGGCTTTTCTCGCCGCGATAAAATCGATCAAACACCCGCGGCAGGTCCTCCGGCGCAATGCCCTCGCCGCTGTCCCGAACGGTCACCATGACCCACCCGTTTTCCATTTCGGCGCACAACTCCACGCGCCCGCCGGACGGCGTATGCCGCACGGCGTTCTCAACTAAATTGCGCAGCACGCGCCCGATCTTGTCCGGCGCCATCCACACCGGGTCAACGTCCGGCTTCACCGAGCCGGTGAGCGCTATGCCTTTCGCCGTCGCGCGGGCGGTGAACGCTTCCAGCGTGTCGGAGATCAGATCGGACAGCGAGGCCGCTTCGCATTGCAGGGTCACGTGGCCCGAATCCAATTGCGCCATTTCAAATAGGTCGTCAATCATCGCGTTCATGCGGGCAATCTCGGCTTGGCATTGCCGCAAGTAGCGGGCCACCGTGTGCGGGTCGGCCACCACGCCGTCGGCCAGGGCGTCGAGCATGGCGCGCAACGAAGCGAGCGGCGTGCGAAGGTCGTGAGAAGCCCAGGCAACGAGATCGCGGCGGGCGGCGTCGAGAGCCCTGGCGTCGGAGTCGGCTTGCGCGAGGCGCGCCGTCATCGTATTGAACGCTTGCGCCAACTGCGCCACTTCGTCTTGTCCTGGCACATTCACTCGAATCGAAAAATCGCTTTCGCCCACTTGCGCCGCGCCGCGCACCAAGTCGCGGAGCGTTTGCGTGAGTGAATTAGAAAGGAAATAACCAAACGACACCGAGATGCCGCCGGCGAAAATAAGAAGCAAGGTGGCCAGCGCGAAGTCGTGCGCGTTAATGAACATCAACCGCGCGGTGATCCAGATGTTGAGCAGGGTGAGCGCGGCGGCGAGGGCATAGCCCAGCGTGAGCGTGTGGCTGAGTTTGCGTAATCGCCGCCACCAGCCCAGGCGGTGCGAGACGAATCCGATCAGCGCCGAGGCCGCGCCGGTGAGCGCGAACAGCAGCGCCAATTGCGCCAGATCGCCAGGCGGCGGCTTCATTACGGCGACGACCAGCGCCACGGTGAGAGCCAGCGCGGCAGCGATGCAAAGGAAGTAGACAGCCAGGCGGGGAAGATTCATGCGTGATTGAAAATCCCAAATCCCAAATCCCAAATACAAACTTCAAACTTCAAACTTCAAACTTCAAGCTGCCCACTGCCGACTGCATACTTCACACTTCAAACTTATACCCAACGCCCCACACGGTCAGCAGGCGGCGCGGTCGCGAAGGGTCGCGCTCGATCTTTTCGCGCAGGCGGCGGATGTTCACCGTCACCGTCGAAGCGTCGCCGTAAAACTCGTAGCCCCACACGTTGTCGAGCAATTGAGGGCGGGTGAAGACTTGCTTTGGATGGCAGGCGAAGAACCACAATAAATCGAATTCTTTGGCGGTGAGCGTCACCTCCGCGCCGTTGGCAGCCACCGCGCGCGTGACGGGGTCAATTCGCAGATCGTCGAATTCGAGCGCTTGGGCCGGCGAGGGCGAGGCCTCACCCGCGCGGCGCAGCACGGCGCGGACGCGCGCCACCAATTCTTGCGGGCTGAATGGCTTGACCATGTAATCGTCTGCGCCGAGTTCCAGGCCGTGTATGCGGTCCATCGTTTCGCCTTTGGCCGTGAGCATGACGATGGGAATGTTGCTCCGCTGGCGCAGTTGACGGGTGAGGGTTAACCCGTCCAGGCCTGGGAGCATCAGGTCCAGCACGATCAAATCCGGCGGCTCATCTTCGACGGCGACCAGCGCGGCGCGGCCGTCGGCGGCTTCGCGCACGGCGAACCCGTCGCGCTCTAAATAGCGGCGCACCACTTCGCGGATGGTCTGCTCATCTTCGACGACGAGGATGGATTTTGGATTGGAAGTCATAGGCACAACCAGGCGAATTGTAAGCCGGATTTGTTACGGTTGTATTACGCGCATGGCGGATGCAACCCGAAGGGGCTCTTACGCTACGCCGCACAATTCGTAAATGAGCGTCGGCTGTTTTTTGCCGCGCACGGCAATGCGCTGGCGGGGTTGCACGTCGGCCAGGCCTTCGCCGACCAGTTGCTGTGTGTTCTCGCTCAGCAGAACTGCCGTGCCCCATTCCTTTGTTAGCGATTGCAAACGCGACGCCAGATTGACCGGATCGCCGATGACGGTGTATTCGAGCCTCGCCTCGCCGCCGACGTTTCCGGCGATGACATCGCCCGATGAAATGCCAATGCCGATAGTGAGCGGCGGCAAGCGCATTGCCAACTGTTCGGCGTTGAACGCGGCCACGGCGCGCTGCATCTGCCAGGCGGCGCGCACGGCGCGCAGCGCGTGATCCGGTTGGCGGATCGGCGCGCCGAAGATCGCCAACAGCGAGTCGCCGCCGAATTTGTTCACGATACCGCCCTCGGCCACCACCACATCCACCATGCGCGTGTAGTAACGGTTGAGGATGTTCACCACGTCCTGCGCCGGCAGGCGTTCCGAAAGCCCGGTGAAGTCGCGGATGTCGGCGAAGAGGGCGGTGGCCTGCACGGTCGTGCCGCCCAAGTGTGCGCCGTCTTTCAACACTTGCGCCGCCACTTCCTGGCTGACGTAACGGCCAAAAAGATCGCGCATGCTTTGCGCCTGATTCAAATCGTCCAGCATGTCGTTGAAGTTGTCGGCCAGGTCGCTGAGTTCGTCGTTGGACTCCGCCGGCACGCGCGCCGCCATATCGCCGCGCCCAACTTTATCCATCGCCGCCGTGAGTTGTTTGAGCGGGTGTAATAAACTGTGCACGGCCAGGGCGGCGAGCGCCAGGTTGCTGACGATTCCGAGAACGACGATGAACAAAACGGTCAGTTGCAGTCTGTCCAAAATTTCATACGGGTTAACGGTTGACTCCATGATGCCGAGCGCGCCGTTGCGCGCGGCCACGCCAAGCGCGACCAGCGGAACAACGCCGGTGATCAGAAATATGGCTGCCAGCCGCCGCCCCACGGACACGCGCGGCGCCCGCACGCGCCGGATGTGCCCGCGCGGAAAAAAGACCGGCAGGTGATCGGCCCAAATGAAATCCACGGCCAGAAATACAAATGTGGAATTGGTCAGCCCGCCGATCAGCGCCGTGCCCAGGAACGTGCGCCAGAAAATATCCTGGGCGGTAGAAAGGAATTGCAGGCCGCCTTGGGCGAAGAACACACCCGTGACCAGCCACAGACTCAAACTGATTAACGCCATGGTCAGCGGATAATTGGCCGCCCGCCGTTGGATCGAGGGCGGCGCATCCGGCGTTTTGGCCGCCGCGCCGCGCCCTTTCGCTTCCCACGCGCGCAAGGGACGCGTGTAGTGGTCGCTGGCAATCCAGGCCAGCGCGCCGAGCGCGATCATCGCGGCGAAGAACGTGCTCCAATCGGCCTGGGTGCCGCGCCAGAATAGCCTGTTGGCGCGGAAGGTTTCAAGATCAATGTACGCAAAATAAAAAAGAATGCTGGCCGCGCCCGCGAAATTGCTGACGAGCGTGCTGAGGAGAATGCGGTTGTAGTCTTTCATCGTCGAGCGGCAGGTTCCTAAGAATATCGTCGTCACGGCGAAGCGGAAAGCCCGTCGTTGCCTCACCGTCTAGTGTCCATTGTAGGCGGGCTCATTACGCCGCGCTTACGGCGGCATGAAAAGAGCATGAGAGGCAGAGATAAAAAAACAGCCGCCGATCACTGATAACCGGCGGCTGTTCCGTGGTTGCTCCGTATTCCCGGGAGCGGGCAAAAGAACTGCTCAAGCATCCTGAGCGGAGCGGCGGTGCAGTTCCGCCGCGCAGTCGAAGGATGCGGGTCACGCGCGCGAACCGCATCCTTCGACTTCGTTCCGCGAAAAACACGCGGAACTCCGCTCAGGATGCTTGTCTCACGAAGGCAGTTACGATTATTGAATCATCCCGGCCAGTTGGCTCAACACAAATTTAACGCTGGTCTTTTGCGTGGCGGTGCAGGGCAGGATGGCCGCGCCGGGGCCCAAGCCGAGGGCGCGGCGGAATTCGTCCAGCGGGAGCGCGCCCTTTTCATCCTGCTTGTTGGCGACGACGATGTAAGGCACGGCCTTTGGCGACAGGAATCCGCCGATCATAGAATGAATGTCGCCAAACGAAGCTTCGTCGGTCGAGTCCACCAACATCACCATGCCGTGCATTTCGCGGCTCAGGATGTCCCACATGAAATCAAAGCGGGCTTGCCCAGGCGTGCCGTTGAGGTGAAAAACGTCGTCGCCGAACGTTACCCGACCATAATCCATGGCCACCGTCGTTTCGGATTTTGCGCCTTTGTCCCGCAGGGTGATCTTGCGCTCAGTCGAGACGACCGGGATGTCGCTGATCGTTTGGATGAACTGGCTTTTGCCCGCGGCGAACGGGCCGGTGACGACGACTTTGAGTATGCGGGACATATGGCGGTCTCTTCCTAATTCTTGAAATCCACAAAACGGTATCCGACTCCGCGCTCGGTCAAAATGTACTTCGGGTGGGCGGGGTCGGCTTCGAGCTTTTGCCGCAAGTAGTTGACGTACAACCGCAAGTAGTGGGTTTCGTCGCGGTATTCGTAGCCCCACACTTTCGCCAGCAGTTGATCGTGCGGCACGACCCAACCGGCGTTGCTCACCAAATGATACAGCAAGCGGAATTCTGTCGGGCGCAGTTTGACCAGCCGTCCCTCCACAAATATCTCCCGGCGATCAAAATCGATCTGCAAACGGTCGTCCACTTGGATGGCCGCTTTTTGCGCCGGAGCGGGAGTCTCGGCCCGGCGGAGCACGGCTTTTACCCGGCTCACCAGTTCGCGCGGGCTGAAGGGCTTGGTCACGTAATCGTCCGCGCCCAACTCCAACCCGCGCACCCGATCATCCTCCTCGCCGCGCGCGGTGAGCATAATCACCGGCACGCTTGAAAACTCGCGCAAGTCTTGCAGTGTTTCGAAGCCGTCCAGTTCGGGCATCATCACGTCGAGGACAACCAGGTCTGGCAGGGTATCGCGCACCTGCTGTAATGCGCGCACGCCGTCGGCCGCTTCGAACACGGCGTAGCCTTCCAATTCCAGATTCATGCGGATGAAACGAATCATCCGCGGCTCGTCGTCCACTACCAGAATGCGATGGGATTCTCGAGGTTCTGGCATATTACTCGCGGACGTGGGAGATAACCTTCTCTTCCTCTCCCGTAGGCATGATTTCGATGAAGGTCATGCGGGCCATCGGCCAAATCACGGTGGTGACGTTGGGCAGAAGGTTGGGCAAATCCTTGCCGTCGCGGCGGCGCGGGTTTTTGCCGACGACGATGAAGTCCGCTGGCGCGGGCATTTGATCGATCTCACATACTACCGGGTCTTCGTTATTGATGTGCAGCATTACAGTAATTGCCATAGGACGAACTCCTAACCGTTCTCAAAATACACTTTGAACACCAGCCGGCCCAGCGCGATTTCGTCGCCGTCTTTCAAGCGTACCGTCTCGTTGGCCTCCAGCGTTCGCCCGTTGACCATCGTGCCGTTGGCGCTGGCTAGATCCGTTAGCGTCACGCCGGTAGCGTCTTGTTGCAACGTGGCGTGGCGTCGGGAGACACCCAGGTGCTGTCCGCCAAACGGGCCAAAATCCACATCGGGTATCACTTGATGCGCGGGGTCGGCGCGCCCAAGTGAATACGTGGCCTTGCCCGTCAGTGGAAGTTGCTCGCCCAGATCGTCAATTCGGACAATAATTTCACCGGCGGCCGGAGTGGCTGGGCGCAAGTCCGGCGGAATGGCAGCGGAAGCGATGACCTGGGCAGACTGTTCGAGCAGGATTTGTGAATCTCGTTTGAGGGCGGCGGTCTCGTTGTCGTCCATCAACGTCCACAACTGCGAGCCGCACTCACTGCAGTACAGCGTGCCTTCGTATTCCTTGTTTTTGCAATTCGGGCAGGTAATCATGCGGTTGACTTGGGCGCGATCAACGCCCTGGTCCCGTACTTGATTCGTTTGCGGCCTTCTGCCGACAGCTTGCGAGTCAGATTCAAGCGATCGGCCTCGGCCAACGCCGCCCCGGCCAATTCCGTTTCGCCGGTGGCGGCCAGGCGCGACGCCAGTTTTTCCAACCGCCGCGCGGCGGAGGTCGTATCGCCGGCTTCCGCCGACGCCCAGGCCTTCTCCTGCATTTCGTATAACGTAAGTTTATCCAGCGCGTTCAATATCGCCAGAGGCGGCAAGGTTGTGATCGGTCCGTCGGTGAGCGAGGCCGCAACGTCCACCACCTGCCGCCCGTCGTTTCCGCCCTGTCCAGGCACATCGGCGCGCAGCCCCATCCGCGCTAGTGGACGGGCATCCCGATCGCTTTCGTCCGGGAGAACAAGGAATCGCAGCAATACGGCGACCGTGCCGTTCCGAAGCAAACTGCCTGGCCTGAGGAGATGAGTGTCGTCGAGCGGGATCGGTTGGGCATTAGGGGAAACGCGAAACGCCTTTTCCAATGTGACACCGGCGTCGCACGTCACGTAGAGCCGGAGCCGTTGAGCAATGGTGCCGCCCATCCCGCGCACCTGCTCGGCGAGCAGTTGCTGCACTACAGTGGGTGAGGCGATGTATTGCGACGCGCCGCCGGTGGCCGCCGCCAATCGGTCAAGGAAGCCATCGTTCCACTCGTCGCCGATGCCCAGCCCGCTGATGGTGATGCCGTCGCCGAAGGCCAGGGTTGCCAACAGCAGGCAATCGTCTTCGTCGCCGTAGGTGCGGCCGTCGGTGAGCAGGACAAGGTGATTCACCGAATTGGGCGTGAGGCTTGTTTGCATTTCCGTGAGACCGGCCAGCAAGCCCTGCAAAATCTCCGTGCCGCCTTGCGCGCGAATAGTGCTGACTTTGCTGATTGAGGCCGCTTTATTTGCGCCGGGGCGGGCCGGCAGAACGACCTCGGCGCGGTCGCTAAAAGTGATCACGGAGAATGTGTCGTCGGGGCGCAGGCTGTTGATGATTTGCTCGGCGGCGCCTTTGACGGCGTCGAGGCGCGGCCCCTGCATGGAAGTGGAACGGTCAATCGCCAGGCAGACGTTCAACGGGGGTTCAGCCAAATTGTCGATCTCGAGGGCGCGGATTTCGAAGAGGCAATCTACGATTTGCGGCTCTTTGAGCCGCCGGATTTGTCTGTGGCTGGTGACAAACGTGGCGACGAACGGCAGGCCGTCCTTGCTCAGGCTGGCGTCGTAGGCGGCGCGTTGCGCCGGGTCGTTAAGCGTGTCATGGGCCGCGGCCACGTAGCGAAACTCCGCCTCCGCCATCGAGTCGGCGTTGACATCGGGGTGAAAGCGGCGGCTCAACTGGCGGAAAGCCTGCCGTATTTCTTCCTGGGTGGCCGAGCGTGATACGCCGAGCGTGGCGTACAATTCTGGCACTGGCCCCATAGTTGTTTTCGATCCCCCTTGTTACCTACGGGTAACTTTCATGCGGCGATTGAAATCGCGGCGACAACGGCACGAAGCCTGCCTCCGCAGGCTGAACCTGAGTCGGCGAAGGCCGACTTCGTGTTTTCGTAGGCGCAGTTTCAACTGCCGTGAGCAGTTTCCCCTACGGCAAGTATTCGACTAGCACGGCAGTGATGTTGTCCGGGCCGCCCGCCTCGTTCGCCGCTTCGACCAACCGGTCACACGCCGCTTGCAGAGTGGATGAGGTTTTTACGATTTCAGCGATCTGCGCGTCGCTCACCAGCCCCCACAAACCGTCGGAGCAGAGCAGGATTTTCATTCCCGGTGACAGACGGTGGCTATGCACATCCACTTCAAGCCCGTCGCCTTGGCCGACGGCGCGATACAACACGTTGCGCTGCGGGTGCACGGCGGCTTCGGCCGGGGAGAGCTGCCCCAGTTCTTGCAATCGGCGGACGAGCGAGTGATCGCGCGTAAGTTGCTCCAACGAGTTTTGCGCGATGAAGTAGGCGCGGCTATCGCCGACGTGGCCGATGACTACTTGATCGTTGAGCGCCAGCGCCACCGTCAGGGTGGTGCCGCCTTCGCCCACCGACTGCACCACGGCCCGGTTGGCTTCGGTGAGGGCTTCCTGCAAGATGTCTTGCAGCGGCGGCCGCGAGTCGGCTTCGTCCAGGCTGAGCATGCTGATGTAAACCTTGCGCACGACTTCGTTGGCTACACTGCGCGCCGCCACGGCGCTGGCGCGTTCGCCCATGTTATGACCGCCCATGCCGTCGGCCACAATGTACAGTCCAAAAGTAGGGATGCGCTCGTCGCCCTCGAACGTCGTGTTGATCGTGAGCAAGACATCCTCGTTGTGGTCGCGCACAACGCCTACGCTTTGGGCATGCGCCAGGCGGAGGCGCGCGCCGCCGCCGGCTGATATCTTGAGCGGCTTCAGCGGCCCGGTCACCACCTCCGAACTGGGCGCGGACTCGGGGAGAGACGGGGCGGCGGCAGTGCCGGGCGGGGGCGGGGCGGCCGGGCCGGAGCGGAAGAGGCGCTTAAAGAATTCGATCACGGAAATATTCCTCGAAGCTCGTCGAATCGATTTTGTTTTGCCTATGCCGCAATGGCATAGAGATTGTGATCCGTCGAGCCAATGTAGACCACATCGTCAATCACGGTGGGCGATGAAATGACCGCGCCATCGGTCTTGAACTTCCAACGCAATTTGCCGTTGGCCGCCTCGACGCAATAGACGTGCCCGTCCACCGAACCGAAATACACGCCGGTATTGTACAACGCCGGGCTGGATGCAACTTGATCGCCCGTTTCGAATTTCCACATGACTTTGCCCGAGCGCACGTCCAGCGAATACAAGTGGCCGTCGGCGGAGCCGATGTAAACAAATTTATTGGTGAGGGCCGGCGACGACACAATCGGTTTCTCGGTGCGCGTTTTCCACACGGTCCAACCCGAGCTGGCTTCCAGAGCGTAGACGTTCCAGTCGGAGCAGCCGACGATGGCCAGCCCCTCGGCCAGGGCCGGAGAGGAGGTGACGGCGCGCTTGCACCGGAAACGCCATTTGAGCGTGCCGCTAAAATCAACACAGTAGAATTCGCCCGACTCGCATCCGAACAACACCCGGCCTTCTTTTTCCAAAATCGCCGGCCGCGAACGGATAGCCGCCACGGCCTCGAAGCGCCAGGCCAGATGCCCATTCTGGGCGCTGACGGCGTGCAGGTGGGCGTCGTCCGAGCCGACGAAGACGTGGCCGTGCGCGGCGCGCGCTGTGCAACGGATGCTGGCGCCGGTTGTGTAGCTCCAAAGTTGTCTGCCGGTTTCGGCGGTGATGGCGTAGAGCTTGCCGTCCTCTGCGCCAATGAATAC
>CAYYCF010000018.1:13448-18429 GCA_964470235.1 uncultured Anaerolineales bacterium
GCCTTTACGTCGGCGGCGACCAGACCGGTGCGGCCGGACGCCGTTAATGTGGCGGATGGCATCGGCACCTGGCCGGCCGCGCCGTTGCGCGCGCTGATCAGCGCGTCCTTCATGGCCGCTGCGCTGGGGAAGCGGTCGGCGGGGCCGTAGGCCAACGCCTGATTCACGACCGCATCCAACCCCTCGGTCACCGCCGGATTGATCTTGCGGATGGGGCGTTCGCCGAACGAGAAGGGCGGTTCAAGGCGCGGGTCCTTTTTGGTGAGGAGGTGATGGAGTGTGGCGCCCATCGCATAAATGTCTCCCGTCGGGCCGGCCTCGCCGCGATACTGCTCCGGCGGGGAATAGCCCTCGGTGCCGATCATCGTGCCTTTCTGCCCCACCTGAAACCCCTTGGCAATGCCGAAGTCAATTAAACGCACGTGGCGGTGATGATCGATCATCACATTCGACGGCTTCAGGTCGCGGAAGACGATGGGCTCCGGTTTGTGCCCGTGCAGATAGGTCAGCACGTCGCACAGTTGGATGGCCCAATCAACGATCTGCGTTTCGGGCAGGAAGCCGGGCGCTTCGGCGAGGATCGCCTCCAGATCCTTGCCGTCAATGAATTCCATCACCAGGTAGGACCGATCTTGATGTGTGAAGGTGTCGTGTATTTCGGGGATGGATGGATGGTTGAGGGTGGCCAGCAGGTTCGCCTCGCGCTCGAAGTTCTTGACTATCATCTCCCGCAGAGTCGGGTCGGAGGCGAGATTCAGCATTTCCTTGATCGCCACCAGCTTGCTGACGTTGGGAAAGTGCATGTCGCGAGCCTGGTACACGGACCCCATGCCGCCGACGCCCAACACACCCAGAATCTGATAGCGGCCTTGCAGGATCGAACCGGCCTTGAGGTTAGAGTCGTCGGTCAGGCCTTTGGTGAATTGCCGCGTGTTGAAATTCGTCATAGGTCAGTGGAATTATAGCGGGGAGGGGGAGGACACGCAATTGGCTAAAAAGAGCAAGCCCCGCTCACTCGCAGGACTCCCGGCGAAAACTGTATCAGCAATTCGTTTCCTTCGCGCCGATAAGACTCGCCGAGTTTTTCGTCGGGCGAATAGGCCAGCGCCTCGCGGACTCGAAAGACGCTTTCGCTGACGCGAATTTCAAACGGCGACCACTCGCTTGCGCCGCGCATGAAGTTGAAGGCGCGGCGGGCCGGCCATTCGGTTGATAGGGTGCAATCGGCGCGGGAAGGGAAAGGGAAATAGCTGGCTTCGCCCTCACTTTGCTCGCGGTGGGGCGGGTTTCCGTTTTCGACCAGTTTGATCCCGTCCACCATCAGTTGCGCTCCGGCGGCGGCGCAAATTCGCTCGGCTTCGGCGCTCGTGATGCCGTCAGGGAATTTCACTTCGCTCTGCAAAAGAATGTCTCCGGCGTCGGCGCGCTCGTTCATGAAATGCAGAGTGACGCCGGCGCGCGTTTCACCGTTGCGGAACTGCCAGAACAAGGGCGATGGGCCGCGATAGGCCGGGAGCAGTGAAGGGTGAAGGTTGAGCGCGCCAAACTTGGGCAAGGCTAAGAGTTGCCGGGGTATAATGCGCGAGAAGCACGAGACGCAGATCAAGTCGGGACGGAGTTCGTCGAGTGACGATGGCGAGCGCCGAATGTCGGCGACTTCAAACACTGGAATATGATTGTCCCACGCAAGAGTGACGATGTTGGGTGAGACAAATTTGGAAAGGACGGGCAGCGCGTCGGCGTCCGGTTGAGGCGGTTCAAGTTCCCGAAGGGTTTCAAAACCTTTGGGGTCTGACGCGGGGACGACCACGGCGCAGAGGGTTGCTCCGGCTTTGATCAACGCGGCCAACGGGCGGAGCGAAAGCTCGCCGAACATGCCCAGATATAGAATTCGCATCACGTTAGGATGATTCGATCACGAATGACACGAATGATCGAATTTCACGAATTGATTTATTCGTGCTATTCGCTTATTCGTGTCATTCGTGATAAGTTGTTTCACATTGATAAGGATAAACTAATGGCTAGAACAGTGAAGTGTGTCAAGTTTGGCAAAGAGTTACCCGGCCTGGACCGCCCGCCGTTCCCCGGCGAGTTTGGCAAGCGCATTTTTGAAAACGTTTCCAAAGAGGCGTGGGCGCTGTGGCAACAGCAATCTACCCTGCTCATTAATCATTACGGCCTGCGGCTGGGCGATCCGCAAGCGCAGAAATTCTTGATGGAACAGATGGAAGAATTCTTCTTCGGCGTCGGCGCGCAACTGCCGGATGATTGGATTCCCGAAGACCAGCGGGGCCAGCAGGCCAAAGGCGGTCAGCAGTCCAAAGGCGGGCAATCGGCTAAGGGCGGCGCGCCGGCGGCCAAATGAACCGGCCCGGCGAAATTCTGCTCGTCGCCTGCTACGAACTCGGCCATCAACCGCTTACCCTGGCTTCGCCTCTTGGACTGCTGATTGACGCCGGTTACAGGCCGGCCGCGCTCGACCTCTCAATAGAATCGCTCTCCTCATCGGCAGTGGCGCAGGCTCGCTTCATTGCCATCTCCGTCCCGATGCACACGGCTCTGCGGTTGGGCGAGCAAGCCGCAGAGCGCATGAGGCAGATCAACCCCACCGCGCACATTTGCTTCTATGGCGCGTATGCGTGGCTGAACGCGGACCATCTGCTGCGCGGCGCGGCAGACTCGGTTATCGCCGGTGAGTGCGAAAAACCCTTGCTCGATCTCATTCAGTCGCTCGAACGCGGCCAGGCCGGGCCGATTGCGGGCGCGCGCACTCGCGAGCATCACGCCGGGCCTTATCTGGAGCGGCTTCACTTCGTCGCTCCCCACCGCGGCTCCCTGCCGCCGCTCAGGCACTATGCGCATTTCGTCCATGACGGCGATCACCGGCTGGCCGGGTACGTCGAGACTAGCCGGGGCTGTTTGCATACCTGCCTGCACTGCCCGCTCACTCCGGTTTACAACGGCCGCTTCTTCGTCGTGCCGGCCGATGTGGTCCTCGCCGACGTCCGTGCGCAGGTGAACGCGGGGGCGACACACATCACCTTCGGCGACCCCGATTTTCTGAACGGGCCTGGCCATTCGCTGAAAGTCCTCCGCGCCCTGCATGCCGAGTTCCCGGCAGTGACTTTCGACTTCACCGCCAAAGTTGAACACATTCTCGAATTCCGGCATTTGTTCCGGGAATTTCGCGCGCTGGGGTGCGCCTTTGTCGTGTCGGCATTCGAGTCCACCGGCGATGTCGTTCTGGCGCATCTGGACAAAGGCCACACTCGCGCCGACATGAATGAAGCATTGCGGATCGTGGCCGACGCCGGGATTCCCATCCGGCCTTCGTGGGTTGCCTTTACGCCGTGGACGACGCTGGCCGACTACGTCGAGATGCTTGAATTCGTCCTGGCCAACGAGTTGATCGATCACATTGATCCGGTGCAGTATTCGATCCGATTGCTTGTGCCGCCGGGGTCGGCGCTGGCGGCGCAACCCGACAGCGCGGCCTGGCTCGGAGAACTTGACCCGGCAAACTACGCCTGTCGTTGGGATCATCCCGATCCGCGAATGGACGATCTGTATCGCGCCGTCCGCGCGCGTGTCGAGCGCGCGGCCAGGCCCGGCGACGATGCGCGGGCGACGTTCAATGCGATCCGCGATCTGGCCTACGCCGCGCTCGGCGACCGGCCTCCCGCCGATGATGGACTTCCCGCGCCCGCGCGCTGCGTTTCGCCTCGCTTGACCGAATCGTGGTTCTGTTGAGCGGAGCCGACGCGGGATCAGTTCGATCCCCTGCAAGTTAGTTGAGAATCGGAATTTCCGACACGATGTTGAAGCGCAGTTGCCGGTGCGCTTCGCGGAGAGCGGCCTCCACTGCCTCAGGCGTTTCGCCGCGCGCAAAAATGAAACCGAGATAGCTATCGCCCTCCGGCAAGGGCTTGATGACGTAGTTGACCTTGGCCGTAATCTCTACCGACTCGATCCCCGGCACGGCGCACGCCTCTGCTAACCCCTCCACGCCCAACAGCATCCCCGCCATCGGAATCGGAATCATCATCACGCCGCCCGCGCCCTGTTCTCGCTCCGCCGATTCGATCTCCATCCCAAACGTCTGCCGCAGAATCAATTCTTCGAGCGAACTGTCCGTGCCGAAGCGCAGGGTGCGCGAACACAAGCCGCCGATGGCGCGTCCGGCGATTTCCACCATCCACGCGCCGCGTTCGTTGACTCGCAATTCGGCGTGGCACGGTCCTTCGCGCAGACCGAGCGCGGCGGCGGCCCGAGCCGCCACGCCGGCAATGGCGCGTTGTGTTTCGGCCGGCAGGCGTGACGGTGTGACGTAAATCGTTTCTTCAAAGAACGGCCCGTCAAGCGGATCGGGCTTATCAAACAGCGCCAGCATTTTTAGGTTGCCGCTATCCAAAATTCCTTCCAACGCTACTTCAACGCCTGGGACAAAGTCTTCGACCAGAAAATCGTCCGCGCCCGTCTTGTCGAGGATGTTTCTCAACCGCACGTACGCCGACATAAATTCTAACGGCGAGTCGGCGCGGATGACGCCGCGGCTGCCGGAGAGGCGGCGCGGTTTGATCACGCACGGGTATTCAATCTCGTCGGCGATCTCTTCGGGGTCGTCGCGCAGAGAGAATAGACGGAAGCGCGGCGAAGGCACATTGGACTCGGCGAACAGTTGCCGCATGTGGTATTTGTCTTGCGCGGCTGCGGCGGCTTCGGGTGAGTTGTGGCGCAGACCCAGTGACGCGCTGGCTTGCGCCGCGAGCACGGTGGCGCTGTCGTCGGCGGAGAGGATCGCGCCCACCGGAGTCTTTTTCACAAAGTCCGTAATGGCGCGCGCCGATTTCTCCGGGTCCAGATAATCGAGAGGGAGGGGGCAAGAATACTGTTTGGCGAGCGGCGCGGGCACGTCCATGCCGAGGATCACTTCGATGCCGAGTCGCTTGGCTGCTTGGGCGAAATCGCCGGGGCGGTA